>NZ_CP015348.1:1135000-1300000 GCF_002109325.1 Sporosarcina ureae
TCATGCAATTGCTGGATAGTCCAAGATTCTCTTTCGCTCATAATATCCAATAAATGTGTTGCTGCTTCACTTGTGTAGTTATGAATAAAGAACTCACTTGCCAAGAACACTAAATCTAGACGTTTCTCTAATTCTTCTTCACTTCCAATTAATTCTTCGTACAACTTAAAAACAGCTGGATCTATTTTCTTCATTTGCGCCCACACAGTATTTTCAGGTAAAACGTTATGCTTAACAGCGACGAACCTAGCTAAGTTATGCAGTGTATTGATCGCGAATAGATAGGAATCCATGTATTGTTTTCTTTCGAAATGAATTTTCCCTTCATTATAAGCGCGAATCATTTTAGCCATTTCCATCCCCATTTTAATCCCTCTACCGAATAACGGTTCTTCGGATAAACGCTGTTTCAGCTGCTCCCCATATTCATCTCGATCAAAATATAACTTGCCGAGGATTAACCAATCAATGATTTTCTTATTGGTTCCCACAAGTAACCAGTGTGTTAGTTGGCGCTCGCTAATGATATGCATGGCTGCTTTACGCTTGCCATCTGTATAGTGTTTTGTCTGAATCGGTATTTCATTATTTGAAGTGATGATGAATAAGATTTCATCAAATGTATCCGTAATCGGATCATCTTCTCTTTGATTGCCAATGAGAAGGACACTTAACGTCTCGGGCAAGCTCGCTCTCTCTTGGTATACTGGCCGTAGCATTTGTTCCACTTTCTCGCCTCCCAGTTTTCTATAGATAGTCTCGAATACTCTATTTCGACGAATTTCACATAAAATCCTTTAATTTAAAGGGAGTTTGTACTGCAATTAAATAATAATATGATATATTAGGTGAGGATAGCGTTAGGAGGAAACTTGAGATGAAGCCTTACAAAAATAAAATAAATCGTATTCGGTCATTTGCCTTGTCACTAATTTTCATCGGAGTCGTCATTATGTACATCGGAATATTCTTCCGTTCTAATGAAGTAGTTATGTTGATCTTTATGTTTTTGGGCATGGTTGCAATTATCGGTAGTACAGTGGTGTATGCGTGGATCGGTACCCTTTCTACACGGGCTGTACGAGTTCAGTGTCCAAATTGCGGCAAGCATACAAAAGTGCTTGGACGAGTTGATATGTGCGGACATTGTCGCGAGCCGTTGACACTCGACCCCAATCTTGAAGGTAAAGAATTCGACATTGCGTATAATAAAAAAGTAAAGCAAGAAAAATAATACAAAATAAAAGAGTGTAACCCAAATGGGTTACACTCTTTTATTTCGCTTGATTCTGTTGCATCGCTGCACAATCAGGACAAGTTCCATACACTTCTAAACGATGTGAATTCACTTGGAATCCTGTCACATGCGCTGCAAGACGTTCTACTTCTTCTAAACCAGGATGGTGGAAATCTACAATCTTTCCGCAGTCGTCACAAATAATATGGTAATGGTCATGTGTTACGAAATCAAAACGACTTGACGAATCTCCGTACGTCAACTCTTTGACTAATCCAGAGCTTTGAAATACACGCAAGTTGTTATAAACTGTCGCCACACTCATATTGGGAAAATCTGATTCTAGTGCTTTATAGATTTCATCAGCAGTCGGATGTGAATGGGATGTGATTAAATACTCAAGAATCGCATGTCGTTGTGGAGTTATTCTCACACCACTTTCTTTCAATGTCACTAACGCATCTTTTAAGAATACTCCAGGCATCGTAATGCACCTCACTTCATAAGAATTACTTCTTTATAATCATTATAATTAGTGTACTCAATTATGAGGTGCATTGTCAACATTTCTGCCGATTATGCTATATTAATAACCTTTTGCTAAATCAACTTGGTTGATAAGGTCCTTTTCCCCCGCCACCCACTTATCAAGATTGGTATCCATGATATCAAGTGAACGTTTGATATATTGATCGGAAAGACTGGACATATGCGGAGATACTGTACAGTTGGGCAATTCCCAAAACGGACTATCTTCAGGCAACGGCTCTGTTTCAAAGACATCAAGGACCGCATGACGAATTTCATTTTGTTGCAAGGCATCCAACACACACTGCTCTTTCACTGCGTCTCCCCTACCTACATTCATAAAGACCGCTGTCTCTTTCATGGCACGAAAATGCTCTGGCTGATAAATCCATCTTGTTTGGGGCGTACTTGGCAAGATAGAGATGACATAATCCGCTTCCGGTAATCTCTCAAGTATTTCTTGGAATGAAATTGTTTCATCCATTGAAGGATTTGAGTGACCCGAACGATTGCAGCCAATCGTGCGGACATGGAATGCCTGAAGTAAGCGTCCGATTTCCCCACCAATTGCACCAGTTCCTACTATTAAAGCAGTGGAGTGATTCATTTCACCAGGTAAAGAATCTAGCTTCCATTCTTTTTTATCCTCTCTTTTATAGATACCTGGCAATCCACGTTCCAAGGATAGTAAATGTGCCAATACAGATTCGGCTAGCGGCATTTTATGAACACCATGCGAATTCGTAACTAAAATATCGCGCTCCTGAAGTGCTTCAATTGGTAATGTATCGACTCCAACCGCTGCTACCATGACCCATTTTAACGCGGTAGCTTTTTCGACATGTTCTGATGTTAAATCTCCACCATCTGTCACGATTACCTCTATATCTTCCAATGAAGCATCATCAATATTTGTAGTATATATAAATTCGACATTAGGATACTTCTCTTTTAATTGCTCTTTAAATGTAGTTTTAATCTTAAATGTGAATAGTACCTTCATGTGACAACCTCCTATTTAGTTAGTTGCTCAAGTGTTGCTAGTGCATTTGCTACATGATCTTTCACTCGAACTTTTCGCCATTCCTTTACTACGGTACCCGTTGGATCAATCAAAAATGTCGAGCGTTCTATGCCCATATACTCCTTGCCGAAATTCTTCTTTAGTTTCCAAACTCCATACTGTTCAGCTACCGCATGGTCTTCATCTACTAGTAGGGAGAACGGCAAGCTATGCTTTGTGATAAACTTTTGGTGAGATACTGCATGATCCGGACTCACTCCCAGCACTACAGCATTCAGTCCTTCAAAGTTCGCGTGCGCATCACGAAAATCACATGCCTCCGTCGTGCAACCAGGCGTTGAATCTTTCGGATAAAAATACAGAACTACATAGCTTTTTCCTTTATATTGATCTAATGAAACCATTTCTCCATTTTCATTCGATAATGAGAATGCTGGTGCTTGTTTTCCTTCTAAATTTTCCATTTGAATTCCTCCTCTAATATATATAAACGAATAGTGTACTTACTCTCTCCACACTTATCGTATCGGAAGTATTTGAATTTTACAATTTACCTATACTTCACTCTGAAGGTAGAGACTTCACTTCGATTAATGCTAAAATGGATAACGTATAAATGATTTGGAGGAATTACTAATGAACCGAAAAAATTCAGAGGCAATCTACGCAGAAGCATGTGAACATATTGTGGGAGGCGTGAACAGCCCTGCCCGAGCATACGGAGCGGTTGGCGGAGGTGCACCTACTGTTATGGAACGAGCAGAAGGCGCTTATTTTTATGATGTTGATGGGAATCGATATATTGACTACTTGGGAGCATATGGTCCAATCATTACAGGACATGCGCACCCGCACATTACAAAAGCGATCACAAAAGCGGCGGAAACAGGTGTGCTTTACGGAACACCGACACGCCACGAAGTACAATTCGCAAAAATGTTAAAAGAAGCAATTCCCGGAATGGACAAAGTTCGTTTCGTTAACTCCGGTACAGAGGCTGTCATGACGACCATTCGTGTAGCGAGAGCGTTTACTGGACGTACGAAGATTATGAAGTTCGCAGGATGCTATCACGGTCACTCCGATCTTGTATTAGTAGCTGCTGGATCAGGTCCCGCTACATTAGGCACACCGGACTCCGCAGGCGTACCTTCTTCTATCGCGAAAGAGGTCATCACGATTCCATTCAATGATCCCGAAAGCTTTAAAGAAGCGATGAAACAATGGGGCGATGAACTTGCTTGTATTCTAATCGAACCAATTGTCGGGAACTTTGGAATCGTCGAGCCAAATGAAGGGTTCTTGGAACTTGTTCATGAGTTAGCTAAAGAGCAAGGCGTTCTGACTGTCTATGATGAGGTCATTACAGCGTTCCGTTTCCATTACGGTGCGGCACAAACATTACTCGGTCTTCAACCGGATTTAACAGCATTCGGAAAGATTATCGGCGGTGGCCTACCAATTGGCGCTTATGGCGGTAAAAAAGAAATCATGGAACAAGTTGCTCCACTCGGCCCCGCTTATCAAGCAGGAACAATGGCTGGAAATCCTGCATCTATGCTTTCGGGAATCGCTTGTCTAGAAGTGCTTCAAGAACCAGGCATTTATGAAGAGATGGATCGCTTAGGCGGTTTACTTGAAGACGGCATTCTGAAATTGGCTAAAAAACACAGTATCCAATTGACGATCAATCGTCTTGGAGGCGCACTTACGTTATTTTTCACAGACGTCAAAGTAGAAAACTACAAGCAAGCTGAAGCAACGGATGGTGAAATTTTCGGACGTTTCTTTAAAGAAATGCTGAAAAACGGCATCAACTTAGCCCCATCTAAGTATGAAGCATGGTTTTTAACTTCCGCTCATACTGAATCAGATATAAACGAAACACTTGAAGCAGTAGATCGCGCATTTAAAGCACTTTAAAATAGAACAATTGACCGTTTTATGCGTATATTGTAAAGTAAGCATAAAAGAGCTTTTAGGAAAGGAATTACCCAATGAAACTTGGTGCCCGCGTCTTTAAGACGGGTATTGCGATTGTATTTGCTCTGTTTCTCGCAAATTTATTAGAATTACCTACAGCAGTGTTCGCAGGTATTGCAGCTATTTTCGCAATCCAACCCTCTATTTACAGATCATACTTAACAATAGTAGAACAATTGCAAGGTAATTTAATCGGTGCCACTATAGCAGTCTTATTCACTCTCATCTTTGGTCCTCAACTTATAATAGTCGGTTTGGCAGCTGTCATCGTTATGACTATTATGTTGAAACTGGGCCTCGAAAAATCTATGTCACTTGCACTCGTTACAATGATTGCAGTGATGGAGGTTAAAGATGATGCCTTCCTAACATTTGCCCTCCTTCGTGTAGGTACTATTTTGGTAGGTGTACTGGCGGCATTCATTGTGAATCTAGTGTTCATGCCACCGAAATATGAAACGAAACTGTTTCAGGCGATTCATCAGGCACAGGACGAAATTATTCGTTGGACGCGTTTAGCTGGTCGTCAAGTGTCTGAACATACTGCTATGAAGAAATCGTTGAGTAAGTTAAAGGAACGTCTGATTCAAATTGATCAGCTGTACTTATTATTTAAAGAAGAGCGCAGCTATTTCAAGAAAACTACTGCCGCAAAAGCGAGACGGCTTGTTGTCTATCGACAATTGATTGGTACAACTAGGAGTAGTTATGACGTTCTCAAAAGGATGCATATGTATGAAAATGAACTCATCAATCTTCCAGAGCACTTCCGAATGATGATTCAGGAGCGTCTAGAGTCATTACTCGTCTATCATGAACAGCTTCATCTGAAATTCGTTGGTAAGCTAAAAGCGGATTACGACGACGATGAAACACATAGCGAGTTTATGCAACGACAAGAAGTGATGAATATTTTCGTTAAGGAAATTGCGATTACTAATGAAGAAGAAGAATTTTCTTCTTATCATTTACTTCATGTCCTCTCGTCCATCCTGAATTACGAGGAACAGCTAGAACATCTGGATACGCTGATCACTTCTTATCAATCACGATATGAAGACGAAGAGAATGTTTTAGAAGACGAATTCTATTAATAAAACGGCACATGACTTTTAAAGTCTTGTGCCGTTTTTATTTTTATCAATTATTGAAGTTTATTGGTTCAGATCGTTCGTTATAGAACACACACCGATTGACTTGAGCTTTTCATTTATCCACCAAGTTCTTGGCGATTGTATAAACCAGCATATGTACCGTCTAGTTTCATTAATTCCTGGTGAGTACCTGATTCTTTTAAGTCTCCGTGGTCTATTACATAAATACAATCCGCATGTGTAATGGTAGATAGTCGATGGGCGACAATTAGTGTAGTGCGATCGTGCGCCAAGCGTTCCAATGAATCTTGGATGAGCGCTTCACTTTCTAAATCCAAGGCAGACGTTGCTTCATCCAAAATGAGCAATGCTGGGTTTTTCAGGAAGACGCGGGCAATGGAGATACGTTGCTTCTGTCCACCTGACAACTTCACGCCGCGCTCTCCTACCCTGGTATCATATCCTTCACTCAATGTTTCAATAAAGTCATGCGCATTTGCGGCTTTTGCTGCAGCGATGACTTCTTCATCTGTGGCATCTGGCTTCCCCATCAAAATATTACTTTTGACAGAATCACTGAACAGAATCGAATCTTGAAGTACCATACCGATCTGATCTCGAAGCGATTTAACCTTTACGTCGCGGATGTCATGGCCGTCGATGCGAATAGCACCAGACGTCACGTCATAAAATCGCGGGATCAAACTGATAATAGTTGATTTCCCGCCACCACTCATACCAACAAGTGCGGCTGTTTCACCAGGACGAATCTTCAAACTAATATTTTTCAGTACTTCATCTTCTTCATATGCAAAGCTGACATGATCAAACTCGATCTCTCCAGCAATCGATGGTAACTCTTTTGCATTCTCTTTATCAACAACATCATATTTTTCATTCATCAAGTCTAATACTCTGTCCATCGAAGCGAACGACTGCGTCAATGATGTGGATGAATTAACTAAACGACGTAATGGTGAATATAATCTTTCGATAAATGCGATGAACGCGACCATTGTTCCTACAGATAATGAACCATTGATTACTTGGTAACCTGCATAGCCTATGACGAGAAGTGGTGCGACATCAGTAATCGTATTGACAACCGCAAAAGCTTTTGCATTCCAACGTGTATGTTCGATTGCACGCTCTAGGAATTTACCATTCACTTCATCGAAACGTTCCTGTTCTTTATCTTCTATCGCAAAACTTTTGATAATACTAACACCCGCCACGCGCTCATGAAGATAACTTTGTACATCCGCAAGTGCCTGCGAACGTTTACGTGTCAATTGGCGTAATTTGCCGAAGAAGTGCTTGACGCTAAATGCGTAAAATGGAAATGCCAATAATGTTACCAGTGTCAGTTGCACATCAAGTGTCAGCATAATTGCTATGGCGATTAAAATAGTAGCCAAGTCGAGCCAGACATTCATCAAGCCAATCATGACGAAGTTTTTCGTTTGTTCCACGTCATTGATGACTCTCGAGATTACTTCACCTGCGCGTGTATTCGAATAGAATCGTAAACCAAGCTTCTGTAAATGACTATACAGTGATTTACGGATATCGAATAATATTTTATTACTGACTAGCTGTGCGTAGTATTGACGATAATATTCAACAGGTGGACGGATTAAGAAGAACACGATGATTGTTCCGCCAAGCCAATAAAATAACTGCTTAGTCTTTTCTGGATCACTCATCGTCGGCGAACCGATGATGTCATCGATGACGATTTTAATTAATAAGGGTAGAAATAAAGGAATAGCAAATTTTACGACACCAATGAGAACAGTGAAGACAATTTGCCAATTATAAGGCTTTACAAATTGAAGATAACGTTTAATACTCTCACCCATTTTGTTCCTCCTACTAAAAAAACCTGACTTGCACGAGTGCAAGCAGGTCTAGATTTGTTCTTCTTGGATTTGCTTATAAAATTCATAACGCGAAGTCCAGACATCGATGAAATCGGGAGCAAAAGGACCTTTTCTCTGCTTGATCCAACCAAGGAGTTTCGTTAAGTTATCCTGCAAGATTTGATCGATAACTTCCGGATAATTCATTTGACGTTTATGATCTGCATATTCGTCTTCATCCAGAATCAAGTAACTCATGTCAGGAAATACTTTTACGTCTAAGTCATAATCGATATACTTTAAGGACTTTTCATCATAAACGAATGGTGAACTTATGTTGACATAATAGTACACACCGTCTTCACGTAACATACAAATGATATTGAACCAGTTTTCCGCATGAAAATAGCAAATGGATGGTTCACGTGTCAGCCATGTGCGACCATCCGATTCTGTCACAAGCGTACGTTCATTTCCACCGATGATGATATTCCGTGTACCTTTTAATACAAGTGTCTCTTGCCAAACACGATGAATTTTGCCGTTATGTTTGTAGCTGTGTATCTGTATTGTATCTCCTTCTTTTGGAATTGCCATTTTCTCTACCACCTTTGAGCCTTGCCGCTCTTGCTATCTGTCCATTATACCAACTGCTTTCCCAAATTTAAAACGATTCAACCATCTATTTTGTAATTGATTGAATTAACTAGGTCCACAGCACGTTTATTCACGCAAGAAAACCGGTAGAAATGGCTTATGTTAGCCATTTCTACCGGTTCTTGATGTACATGCTTAGTTTGAACCTTTATATTGGTTCGCACGTGCTCCAGAAGCTTTTTGTTTGTTAGCTTCTGCTTTGTTGATCTCTTGCTTCACTTGATTGACATCTGTTTCAGATCCGAATTCCTCGTTCATAGAGGACTGCGTCGCGGAAGAAGACTGCATGTTCATTGCAGATTGCGCGTTTTGCTGACGAACTTGATTAACGTCCGTCTCGGAAGCGAACTCTTCATTCATCGGTTGTTGCATTGCAGATTGCGCATTCTGTTTCTTCACTTGATTCGCATCTGTCATAGATGGATCTTGTTGTGCGTTACGCTTTGGTTGCTTAGGCATAGATTATTCACCTCCGTAATCACTATGATGTCCAATAGCTTAGACTTTTATTCAAAGTGAATGAAGAAGTTTTTACCATTCCAGCAACTCGATAATTTTCAGCACAGGTTTTGATTTTGGTAGTGCTTCTACTTGTTGTTTCGTGAAAAACTGTAAATCATCTCCCGCATGTTCGCTCTCCAATTGTGCACGATATACATGGATGTCCCAAGTTATATGAGAGAACACGTGTTGAACTCGCGGTAGCTCTTGCATGTTTTTTAATTTCAATCCATTCTCTTTTTCAAAATCTTCGACTGTAGAAGTTTCCTGAAGTTCAAACATTGGAAATTCCCAAAGACTTGCAAGCAATCCGGTGCTTGGACGTTTCTGTAACAGCCAATTCCCCTCATTGTTTTGAATCGCAAATGCAGCAAGCGAAACGTGCTTCATTTTTTGCTTTTTTATCTTGAATGGCAATTGTTGTTGTTTTCCTTCTTCAAATGCGATGCAATATTCCCTAACAGGACATAATAAACAATGAGGATTCGGTGTACATATTGTCGCACCCAGTTCCATAAGTGCCTGGTTGAACGAAGAGGGATCTTCTTCCGAAATTAATTCCATCACAGCTTGTTCAAACAACTTTTTATTACGGGGCAATGCAATATCTTCTTCAATCAACAATATTCTCGACAATACCCGCATAACATTTCCGTCAACTGCATGTTCAGGTACTCCATAGGCAATACTCAAGATAGCGCCTGCTGTATAAGGCCCTACTCCTTTTAACGTAGATATTTCTTTACGATTGTTCGGAACTTTCCCGCCATATGTTTCAACGACTTCTCTCACACCCGACTGCAAGTTACGCACTCTGGAATAATAGCCAAGCCCTTCCCACATTTTCAAAATATCTTCTTCAGGTGCAGTTGACAGGTCTTGCATAGTTGGAAATTTCTCGATGAAACGCTCATAATACGGAATGACGGTATCTACTCGTGTTTGTTGCAACATGACTTCCGAAACCCAAATATAATATGGATTATCGGTTCTTCTCCAAGGCAAGTCTCGCTTTTCGGCTTCATACCAAGTCAATAATGCATCTTGGAATGCTTTCTTTTGTTCAATGATTTGCATATGGACCTCGTTTCTTCATGTAAATGCTTTTAGTTATGATAATAAAGGGTATATAATTATAAGTAGTATATAACTCTTTCAGTAAAGGAGTGATAATTTGGATACAGGCACACATATTGCAATGGGTGTTGCGATTAGTGGATTGGCCCTTGCCGACTCAGTCGTAGCAACTGAACCTGCCACGATGGGCGCTGTTTTTGCTGGTATTATGGTTGGTTCACTCATTCCCGATATAGATACGGTTCTGAAACTTAGAAACAACGCAGTTTATTTAACTAACCATCGAGGCATTACACATTCGGTTCCAGCGGTTATGCTGTGGCCGTTATTGATCTCCATACTGTTGACCTTCATTGTGCCGGGTGCTATTTTCCTTCATGTATGGGCATGGTCATTCTTAGCGGTATTCACGCATGTCTTTGTGGATATTTTCAACTCGTATGGCACTCAGGCTCTTCGGCCATTCTCACAAAAGTGGGTAGCCATAGGTGTGATCAATACATTCGATCCGATTATTTTCGGACTTCATGTAGTGGCAATCTTGGCGTGGGTGTTCGGTACAGACCCTGTCTTGACAATGTCTATATTGTATATCGTCTTATTCTTCTATTACCTATTGCGTTTTGCAGTAAAGAGCGCAGTAAAAAATGCTGTAAAGAAGACGATTCCGAATGCGACGCATATATTCACTGCACCTACGATGAACTTCTTTCAGTGGCGAATTGCTGCAACGACAGAGGTTGATCATTATGTAGGACGAGCATACGGGCGTTCCATTACTATTTACGAACGTTTCAAACGTGAAACTATGCCAATGTCACCTCAAGTTGAAGCGGCGTTGGAAGATCCGAACATGCAGGCTTTCACTTCGTTTTCGCCTCTCTATCGTTGGTCAATTTCAGAAGAAGCGGCTATTTACGAAGTTCGTTTGATAGATCTACGTTACCGAAGTAAAGGTTACTATCCATTCGTAGCGGTAGCACATGTCAATGAAGATTTAGAAGTAGTGAATTCCTATACTGGGTGGATTTTCTCAGAGGAAAAACTACGTAAAAAACTTAATTTTGCTCCTAATAATTAAAGAACGTTCGTGCATTAAGCACGAGCGCTCTTTTTTTTATTTTCCGCTTTTTATATTTTTCAACATCGCAAGTGGCAATGCCTCTTCAGCTTTGTCTCCGCCTAAGCGATACCCCCATGCGAATAGCCCTTTTAGATAATCCACTTGAAAGAACACGCCATCGTCTCCTTCAATACGATACATTTCACCAGGCTTAATCGTAGCAGGATCCACAAGATATGATTGCACTAGAACTGCTTTTCTTTGATGAACAGCATATTCACTGAGCATCCCCATCTGTTCCGCTTTACGCGCTTTTTCCATCAATTTACCGATTTCGCTACGTAGTTCGTTTTCATTCATGTCACTATAATGTTTTTCAGTATCCATCTTCTTCATTCCTTTTCTGTTCAATAAATTGATCGATTTGACCGAGTGGAATACCTTTTTGATACATCGATTGCTTCACACGTTGTCTAAGGTCGGATCCTGAGTATTTACTTTGGTAGCGTCTCCATGCTTTCTCACCGAATGCAGACGTAATGTCGGACCATTCTTCTTCATCCCGCTCGATTGTTAAATTGCTGAGAACTTCCGAAATCTGCTGATAAGAAAACCCTTTTCTAGCCAATGAATTCTGTATTTTTTGCTTAACTTGTGCTGGTGGCTGTGAACTATTCGATCGCATCGTTTTTTCAGCCAGTTTCATGGCATTAGCCATTTGATCTTCCATTGTATATTCCTCCAATGCTTGAGTTTGCAGTTCTTTGGGTATACCTTTTTTATAGAGAGATTGCTGAATAGCTCTCGGGCCTTTTAACGTACTATTTTTTTCTGTGCGTACAAGTGCTTCCGAAAATGCTTCATCATTCAAAAAGCCAAGCCGTTTTAATTTGACGATAGCTTCTAGAACAACCGCTTCTCCATATTCTTTTTCAAGCAATTTCTTCTTAACTTCCATTTCACTTCGCATTCGGAACGATAAAAAATGTAAAGCACGGTTAAATGCTTTTTCAATTTGGTCTGAATAAACAATCTCGTCCGTAGACCAATCGTCCAATTCCATGCCTTTCGTGAGTTCAAATTTCACTAAGACTGTTTCATGGACACTAAATGCATATTGATCATCAAGGAAAATATTATAACGTTCGCTATCTCTTTTTTGTTGTGATATTTTGGTAATAAGCGGCACGTTTCCATCACCTACTTTGTCTAAGTATACCGCTTCTTGCGGTGGTGGTCAGCAATAGTGTACTAATTTTCAAGAGAATGGAGGGAAACCATTATGAGAGTGGTTATTACAGGGGGAACTGGATTCATTGGCAGTATCTTAACTGAGAAATTAAAGCTAAAGGGTCATGAAGTAATTATTTTAACGCGTAAGCCTTCATCACAACATAATGATGTTCATTATGTTCAATGGTTGACTGATCATGCTTCACCCGAAAATGAATTGGGGCACGTAGATGCATTTGTTAACTTAGCAGGCGTGTCAATTGATGATGGTCGTTGGTCGGAAGAGCGAAAAAAGCAGATTCACGATAGTCGAATAACAGCTACGCAAGAAGTATTGCGTATTATGCGTACGCTTCCTGAGAAACCACGTGTTTTAGTGAATGCAAGTGCTATTGGGATTTATCCTACATCGCTCACTGCTGAGTACACTGAAGATTCTACTGCAGTCGGGGATGATTTTCTCGCACAAACCGTACATGACTGGGAAAATCTCGCAGGGCAAGCGAAAGAATTAGGTGTACGTACTGTATATACTCGTTTCGGTATTGTGCTCGGTAAAGATGGTGGTGCACTTCCACTTATTAAACTTCCTTATCAATTATTTGCCGGTGGTAAAATCGGTTCGGGCAATCAATGGTTCTCATGGGTGCATGTTGAAGACGTGGCTAACGCCATCCTCTTTTCCATAGAGAATCATGATGTTGAAGGTCCCGTTAACGTAGTGGCACCAAGTCCGATGCATATGAACGCTTTCGGCAAAACAATCGGCAAAGTATTGCATCGTCCACACTGGTTCCCAGTACCAAGTTTTGCTATGGAAGTTGCATTAGGTGAAAAAAGTATCGTCGTCTTGCAAGGTCAGCATGTACTACCGAAAAAGTTGTTAGCCCATGGGTTTACGTTCGATTACCCTTCATTACGACCAGCACTTGAAAATTTACTAAAATGATATCCAATGTTTGTTAAGACGTTTTCACGTTTTGACAAACATTTTTTATTTCATTACATACAAAGAGTGGATTGGTACATGCTTAGTAAAAAGGAGTGATGCTTAATGACTCAACATCTGTCGGGATTTCTACTGGCATCTTGTTTACTGATCGTTGGCGTTGTGATGAATCCCTTCACTGTCCAGGCTGAAGCTTTTCATTGGGGATTTAAGAAGGCAACTGAGGGAGTTCCTCCTTCCGCAGGAGCAGAATTGGATAAATTGCTTGATGATTACGGTGCAATCTATAAAGGGAAGGACGATAAAAAAGTTGTATATCTAACGTTCGATAACGGATACGAGAACGGATACACAGAAAGCATTTTAGATACACTAAAAAAAGAGAAAGCACCCGCCACATTTTTCTTGACTGGGCATTATGTAAAAAGTGCAAGTGATTTAGTAAAGCGTATGGTAAAGGATGGTCATGGAATTGGGAATCATTCATATGATCACCCGAACATGGCCAATATAACCGAACAGCAGATGGAAGATGAGTGGAAGAGGTTAGATGAAATTGTATACGCTACTACTGGTCTAAAGAGAACGATCTACGCAAGGCCACCAGAGGGTACATTCAATGCGAAGCTACTAGAAAAAGGGAACGAACTGGGATACAGACATATTTTCTGGTCTGTTGCCTTCATTGACTGGCACCGTGACCAGCGAAAAGGAAAAGCGTATGCCTATAATGAATTGATGAATCAATTACACCCGGGCGCTGTCATTCTTATGCATACCGTAGCAGCTGATAATGCAGAGGCACTTCCCGATTTCATTCGAGATGCTAAGAAGCAGGGATATGAATTCCATTCATTAGATCAATTAGTGAAGGAATATGAAAAAGGAAATAAAATTACACAATAAATGAGAGACCTTATCTGTTTGTTTACTGCCAACAGATAAGGTCTCTAATTATTTGATTCATCTTCAATTTGCATGTTTATATTCGTAGTTATCCAACTTATTCACTGCCGTTGGACTGTTACGGATCCCCTCCTTCGTTGTTATGTGTCTAGGATTCGATTCGTTTCTATAACTACGACCTCCTTTTCTTTTGATTAAACTTACTATAACAACTATTCTGTTAATTGTAAAGTGTTTTAATGAAATTTCTACTATTTTCTTTTTTATTTGTTGTTTGTAGTACGCACAACAAAATCAGATTGAAAAAAACAGTGTTTTCGTATACGATATCAATGATAGAAAGAGGTGTACGTATGGATAACTCACAAAATAACGAACAAGTCTTCGAACTGAAGAATCGATTCAATCAATTCATCGAAACATTAGAAGCGATTGAACCTGAACACACGGACCTCCAAGATATAGATCGTCTAATCATGTTACTCGATGAATTAGAAGAACAGATGGATAGTTCGAAAAAATAACATATACTAACGGGGGATTTTGAGATGTACATAGAGAAAATTGAGAAGAGTATTTATGAACTAGTTTGTGAAACGTCCACAAACTTGCCAAAGGACGTTAGACGCGCAATCCTTTCCGCAAAGGAAAAAGAAAACAAAGGAACAAGCGCTGCTATGAGTTTGGATACGATCGCAAATAACATCAATATGGCAGATGATAAACTATCTCCAATTTGTCAGGATACAGGCCTTCCTACATTCAAGATCAAAACACCAATCGGAGTAAACCAATTGGAAATCAAAGCGGCAATTGTACGCGCCTTGGAGTTAGCTACGGAAAAAGGAAAGCTCCGTCCAAATGCTGTAGATTCATTGACTGGTGAAAACAGCGGCAATAACTTAGGTATTGGCTTGCCCGTTGTAAAGTTTGAACAATGGGAAGAAGATTACATAGAAGCAAAATTAATCTTAAAAGGTGGCGGATGTGAAAACAAAAACATCCAGTACAGTCTCCCTACTGAATTAGAAGGTCTTGGTCGTGCAGGACGCGATTTAGACGGTATTCGCAAATGTATCCTTCACTCGGTTTACCAGGCACAAGGACAAGGTTGTTCTGCTGGATTTATCGGTGTCGGAATCGGTGGCGACCGTTCATCTGGATATGACTTGGCGAAAGAACAACTTTTCCGCAATGTAACGGACGTTAATCCAGTTCCTGAGCTTGCGCAGTTGGAAGAGTACGTATTAGAAAAAGCCAATCTTCTTGGAATCGGAACAATGGGCTTCGGCGGAGAAGCTACATTATTAGGATGTAAAATCGGTGTCATGCACCGCATTCCCGCAAGCTTCTACGTATCTGTAGCGTATAACTGCTGGGCATATCGCCGTATGGCAGTGAACATCAATGCAACAACTGGCGAAATCATGGATTGGCACTATAATGAAGGCGAGAAAATTGCATTCGAACAGCCAGCTGAAGAAGCAAAATCCACTGCACGTATCGTACACTTGCAAGCACCCATTTCAGAGGAAGACGTTCGCGACCTTCATGTTGGCGACGTGGTGAAAATTTCTGGCCGTATGTACACAGGCCGTGACGCCATCCACAAGCACTTAATGGACAATGACGCACCAGTTGATTTGAATGGACAAGTCATCTATCACTGTGGACCAGTTGTTCTAAAGAATGATGAAGGTAAGTATGAGATCAAAGCTGCGGGACCCACGACTTCTATGCGTGAAGAACCGTACCAGGGTGATATCATGAAAAAGTTCGGTATCCGTGCGGTAATTGGTAAAGGCGGAATGGGACCTAGAACACTTGCGGCTCTTAAAGAGCATGGCGGTGTGTACTTGAATGGTATAGGCGGTGCAGCGCAGTATTATGCTGACTGTATTAAAGAGGTAGAAGGCGTCGACTTACTGGAGTTCGGTATTCCAGAAGCACTATGGCATTTACGCGTAGAGGACTTCACTGCAGTCGTCACAATGGACTCTCACGGTAACAGTTTACATGCTGATATTGACAAGTCATCTTTAGAAAAGCTTTCTCAGTTCAAAGAAAAAGTATTTAACTAATAAGCAAGCAGCGAATGAGAACTATCATTCGCTGCTTTTTTATGTAAATAAATAGATTGGCATGGATAAGTGATGCAGCGGTTATCCATCGTTACGCTGCGTTCCAGGCGGAAGCTGAGGCGACTCCTAGGGAATTGGAGTGATCTTGAGACCCTGGACAGGCGCCTTAATTTCTATAAAATATACAGAATTACGGTCAAGCGAACCCTTTGCATTCCTGGAAAGCGTCCCCAATCGAAGCTTCAATCCCTTTGTACTCACTGCGTCAACTTTACTCTGTGTATTTACTATCCATTACTTTTGCATTAATTAGCCATTTAAGTAACACTTCTCATTGAGAAATGATATACTGTAGATAATAACTATTACAACTTCATATTCATTCTATTTTAATGCCCGAAAAGTCGATTCTACTACTGTAGAGTCGACTTTCCTGCTTTAATAAGAGCTTTGAAATTGAAACTCATTATCAATTAGGAGGAGATTACATGACATCACTCGCAAAAGAACAACCAGAACAGACGATTGACTGGTCTGCACGTCTTGAGCTGATTGCGGCTATATTATCTGGAATTATCATTCTTGCAGCATGGATTTTAGGAAAAAACGGTCCAGAGTCCTTTTCGGTAACGCTGTATATTATAGCGTTTTTGATTGGTGGTTACGCTAAAGCAAAAGAAGGTATTGAAGAAACAATAAAAAACAAGGAACTGAATGTCGAGATGCTCATGATTTTTGCAGCGATCGGTTCAGGAATTATCGGATACTGGGCTGAAGGTGCAATCCTGATCTTCATCTTCGCAATTAGCGGTGCACTAGAAACCTATACACTTAATAAAAGCCATAATGAAATATCTTCTTTGATGGAATTGCAACCTGAAGAAGCTTGGTTGATCCTTGAAGACGGTAGCGAGAAAAAAGTATCTACAGATTCCCTATCTATTGGATCTGTATTGCTAGTTAAACCTGGTGAACGAATTCCGGTTGATGGTGAAATCTTGAGCGGCATCACTTCGATCGACATGTCAGCTATCAACGGAGAATCTATACCTGTGACGAAGCAGGAAAATGATGAATTATTTGCAGGGACAGTCAATATTAGTGGTGCGATCCGCATGACAATGACTAAACCAAGTTCCGAAACGTTATTCCAAAAGATTATTACAATGGTGCAAAACGCACAAAGCGAGAAATCTCCTTCTCAACAATTTATCGAGCGCTTTGAAGGATCTTATGTAAAGATTGTGCTCGCAGCGGTTGTCATCATGATGTTCCTCCCCCACTTTTTATTTAACTGGGACTGGACTACATCCTTCTACCGTGCGATCGTCTTGCTAGTAGTCGCCTCCCCTTGTGCATTAATGGCTTCGATCATGCCTGCTACATTAGCGGCTGTTTCTAATGGTGCTAGAAAAGGGGTATTATTTAAAGGCGGAGTCCATTTAGAACACTTAAGTACCTTGCAAGCATTTGCTTTTGATAAAACAGGTACTTTGACGAATGGTAAACCTATTGTGATGGATTTCATCGTTCGTGAAGGTGCAGACATGAAAGAGACGCTTGCTTTGTTTGCAGGTGCGGAATCGCTGTCCAATCATCCATTGGCAAAAGCTATCATTAATTACGCTGCAGAGCATGGTGTAGAACCTGAACGTAATCTTCATATTGAAGACGTTCCTGGATTTGGTATAAAAGCAGAAACCGATCAAGGGGACATTCTAATCGGTAAACCGAAATTTGTTGGCGAAGAGTTAGTGGAAGATTTTCAAAACAATGTGGCAGTATCACTAGCGAATGAAGGAAAAACCGTCATTTTCATGAGAGATGAACAAGGAATTGTAGCATTAGCAGCTTTACAAGATACATTACGTAAAGAAGCTATTTCAGCGATTAAATCGCTGCAGTCTTTAGGTCTCCATACCGTCATGTTGACTGGTGATAATGAAAAGACTGCACAAGCCATCGCAAGCGAAGTAGGTGTGGATTCCTACGTAGCAGAATGTCTACCTGAGGAGAAAGTGGTTCAGCTTAAGCAACTATTGAAGAAGTACGGTATGGTCGGTATGGTGGGAGATGGAATCAATGACGCTCCTGCTCTAGCTACCGCCACTTCCGGTATTGCGATGGGTGAAGGTACAGATGTGGCACTCGAGACAGCTGATGTTGTGCTCATGCAAAACGACTTGAATCGCTTATCATACGCTATTAAGCTTTCACGAAAAATGCAACGAATCGTTAAACAAAATGTATTCTTCTCGATAGCGGTCATCTCGATCCTCATTATCGCAAACTTCATGCAAGTAGTGGATTTACCTCTTGGTGTCATTGGACACGAAGGAAGTACAATATTGGTTATATTAAATGGTTTACGGATGCTTAATAAAATAGAATAAAAAAAAGTGAAGAAAGGGAATCCCTTTCTTCACTTTTTTTTATACAATTTGTTGGTTATGTTCTTGACGATTTTTCACGACTGAATTGATTGTACCTCCGAGTATCAAAATGATAGCTGACAGGTATAACCACATGATTAATACGATAATTCCAGCGATACTCCCGTACGTATTGGCGTAGCTTCCAAAATTACTAATATAGAACGAGAATCCTAGTGACGTAATGATCCATCCTATTGTTGCAAAAATAGCACCCGGAAGTATACTTTTAAAATGCAACTTCACACTTGGCACTAGCCAGTATAGTAAAGAGAATACTGCAAAGATCAGGAATGGCGGAATGAGGAATCGTATTAAATTCCATACAGTCAGGAATGTTTCTTCCAATCCTAAGAATGTGAAGATCACTTGCCCGATCGGTTGACCGAATATAGGTAGCACTAATGCGATGATTACCGTCGCCACTAACATAATAGTAAACGCAATTGACAATCCTTTAGAAACGATAAAGTTTCTATCATCTTCCACTTCGTATGCATCATTCAATCCTTTTGTTACTGCGCCCATACCTTTAGACGCCGACCAGATTGTAGCCAAGATTCCGACTGACAGTAATCCTCCACTTTTATTATCTAGTACCTCAGAAAGCGTCCCTTCAATTAGAGAAGCAGTACTTTCCGGGGCGTACTCACGGATAAACAAAAAGATTTGGCTCTGGTCTAACTGTAAGTATGGTAGTAATGTGAAAAGAAAGATTAATAGAGGGAATAATGACAATAGGAAAAAGAATGCTAACTGCGAACCAGCTGCTGAAATATCCAATTCTTTCACACGGATAATCAATTGTTTAAAAAAGCCGCTCGCAGTCGTCGGATCAAAATCATCTTCTTCTCCATCTTTTAGATCGTTAATAAATCCTTTTACTTTTTCTTTCTTGGACTCATCTTCATTTTCAGAATCTGAAAAAGGGGCACTCTTTTGTCTATCCAACTGATGTGTCCCCCTTTCATTTACTGATTCTACTGCTATTGATTCTCTAATGGTATTACGTTTTTTTTTTGGACCGCTGGAGGCAATGAAGCATCTGCTTCCGCAGAAACAGATGATGCAGCCGTTGCATCGTCCTCAATGATTTGTTCATACTCTGATTTTGATTCAGAGATTGCTTCTTTTGTATCCGCAAACATTTCTTTCACTTGCGGAGTCAAGGTCTTGATTTCATCGACCTGTGATTTGATGTAATTCACATCACCTTTCACTTGATCAACTAGAGTTTGTACTTTTTCTTTTTTCTGTTGGAACTCATTTTTTACGATGTCAGGATTTTCTTTGTAATACAATACTTTTTCATATGATGATCTTGCCGTAGTGACCGTATGTTGTCTTGTTGCTCTGTCTAACATACTCACCGCAGCTCCAATTAATGCGCCGCCTAATACATATCTTCCAAATTTACTAGAACCCATACTTGTTTCGCCTCCTTATTCACGATTACGTCTCACTTCATTATACCCACACTACAAGTTACCAAACAATCTTTGTTCCACTTTATTAAAAAAAAGCTTGACGAACGGTTCTATTTTTTGGATTATTAACAATAACATATACTATCAGAATTTATTGAGAGGGGTTGATTCCAGCAACTGTGGAAACGATACAAACATCATAGAGAAATTGGAGGGGATGAAATGGAGAACATCGAAAAGTTTTTGACCACTGCGTCCGATTTGATTTGGGGACCCCCGTTATTGATTTTATTAATTGGTACCGGTATTTATTTAACAATGCGTTTGACATTCATTCAATTACGTTTACTGCCCTATTCTTTGAAACAAGTATTCTCACGGAAACATGATAAACAAGCTGACGGGGATATTTCACAGTTCCAGGCATTGATGACCGCGATGGCCGCCACTGTAGGTGTTGGTAATATTGTCGGGGTTGCATCTGCCGTCGTAGCAGGTGGACCAGGTGCTATCTTCTGGATGTGGCTAGCCGGTTTCTTCGGTATGGCGACAAAGTATAGTGAAGCAATTCTTGCTGTTAAGTATCGCGTTAAAGATTCCAACGGCTTAATGGCTGGAGGACCGATGTACTATCTCGAGCATGGTTTAAAACAAAAATGGCTCGGTGTACTATTTGCGATATTCGGCGCTTTGGCTGCTTTCGGGATTGGTAATGGAACACAATCAAAGGCAGTTGCAGATGTAATGAATAGCACATTTGAAGTACCTCACTACATTACGGGAATTGCTCTATTGATATTTGGAGCTCTTGTCATTCTTGGCGGAATCAAATCTATCGGTCGTGTAACGGCATTTTTCGTACCGATCATGGCATTATTTTATTTCATTGCCGGAGCGATCGTTATGGTTTTGAATATTGAACAAGTTCCAGCGGCATTCGGCCTTATTTTCACGGATGCATTTACAGGTCAGGCAGTTGCCGGCGGTGCAATCGGTACAGTCATCCGATTTGGTGTAGCGCGCGGACTCTTCTCTAACGAAGCAGGTTTAGGTTCAGCACCCATCGCTGCAGCAGCTGCACGTACAGACATGCCCGGGCGTCAGGCACTTGTATCGATGACGCAAGTATTATTCGATACATTAATCATTTGTTCGATTACAGGTGTTACTATTGTTATGAGTAATCAATGGCAAGATAAGTCAATTGATGCGGGTGCTTTGACAGCCCAAGCATTTGGCTCCTTCCTCGGTAGTACTGGACCCATTTTAGTCTCAATTGGACTAGTATTCTTTGCTACTTCTACTATTTTAGGGTGGAGTTATTACGGCGAGAAATGTTTCCAGTATTTATTCCCTAATCGTGTGGCTGTACTCGCATACCGTGTAGTATTTGTTGCATTTATTTATGTGGGCGCCACTGCATCACTTGATCTAGTATGGATCTTAGCTGATGTATTAAACGGATTAATGGCGATTCCAAACTTGATTGGATTGCTAGGCTTGTCCGGAGTAGTTATTATGGAAACTAGAAGGTTCAAGAAGAAAATTGACGAAGAGCGTGAAGAAGCGCGCAAGTAACACTTCACAGTTCAGTTGACAGCTTACGACTTTCATGAAATGATAGTTTCCATTAGAGGAAAGGCGGTACGAACATGGATCTATCTACAAAATCACCAGAGAATATCTCATACATGATTGAAAAAATTAAAGAAAAGCTTCGCATGGTAAATGTGGATGCAATGAAGTCCGAAAATTTCAGCACGGAACAATATGAAGACTTGTATTACATGTATACTACGGTTATGAAGCGTGACAACATCACGCCAAATGAAATGCAAGCAATCGCGGCAGAACTTGGTTCTATGCGCAAATAAAAAAACGAGGCTGGGACATAAGTAGAAAATCTAGCTTAATAAACAAAAAGGTCAGAATAAAAACAGCGTGAAACCAGGGTTCTTAGAACTTGGTTTCACGCTATTTTTTCATTTTATAGAGTTTTGTCCCAGCCTCTTTTTTATTGCGTTTTGACCGGTGTGCCATCTTTTAAGACGAGTGGCTGAATGAGTACTTCTACTCTACGGTTTTTACTGCGGTTTTCTATCGTGTCATTCGGAACAATTGGCTTATATTCTCCGTATCCTTTTGCGCTGAATAGATTCGGATCGACTTCATTGTCCTGCACAATGATTTTCAGGAACTCTACAGCACGCATAACGCTTAGTTCCCAGTTTGATGAGTACTGCGCGTTATTGATGGGAATATCATCTGTATGACCTGTGATGACCACTTGGCGCGGTCTATCAAGTGTCAGTAACTGAGAAATATCATTAGCCAGTCTCTTATACTCGGGATTGATTGTCGCTTGTCCCGATTTAAACAACACACTATCGCGAATCGTCAGCAATAAGCCTTCATTCGTCATTTTGGTGTCAAACTGATTTTCTAGCTCGTTTACTGCAATGTATTCGTCTAAATCGTCCTGCGTTTCGCCCAAGGATTGCTGATCTTCCATATAGGAGGAGTTCTCATCCAACTCTCCTACCGAGTCGTCAGGGACTGGGGTAGTCGTTGGCGCGCTTTCACTCATGATTCCGCTGCCACTTTCGAATATTTCACTGAACACTTTAGAGACTTCTGCAAATCGCCCTTCATCCACTGAACTAGTAGCGAATAATACGATGAATAATGCCAGTAATAATGTCAATAGATCGGCATAAGGCAAAAGCCAGGATTCGTTGATGTGTTCTATTTCATGTTTCTTTTTCTTACGCTTCTTCGCCAACTTTACCAGCTCCTTCGCCGCCGTCAATAGCTAGCTTCTTCCGATCCTCAACAGAAAGATAAGATGCTAACTTTTGTTCGATGACACGCGGTGCCTCCCCTTCCAATACGGAAAGAATTCCTTCGATTACCATGGTCCTCTGGCGGACTTCTTCTTTTGATTTACGTACAAGTTTATTGGAAAATGGATGCCATAAAACGTATCCTGTGAAAATACCAAGCAACGTCGCAATGAATGCAGCAGAAATCGCATGTCCTAACGCATCAATATTATTCATATCTTTTAGTGCGGCAATCAGACCTACAACGGCTCCTAAAACCCCTAATGTAGGTGCATATGTACCGGCTTGCGAAAAAATGAGCGCCCCGACGGAGTGTCGCTCTTGCATAGCCTCTACTTCCTCGCTTAATACATCACGAATATAATCGGCATTTTGTCCGTCAATTGCCAAACCTAAGCCATTCTTTAAAAATGGGTCATCAATTTCATCTGTTTTCGCTTCCAAAGCAAGTAATCCTTCTCGACGTGCAATATCAGCCCAAGAAGAAAATAGACGAATCAACTCTCCATCTGATGCAAGCTTTTGTTGAGTGAAAATGATTTTAAATAATTTTGGTACTTTTTTTAACTCGTTCATTGGAAACGCGATGACAACGGCGGCGATCGTTCCTGCTATGATGATCAGGATTGCAGCCGGGTTTAATAACGCATCAGGTGTTACTCCTTTGAGCGTCATCCCAACAAGTAGAGCAGCAAATCCTAATACCAAACCTACAATTGTGGATAAATCCATGTATAAAGCCTCCAAATACTACATTCTTCTTATTATTTCGGTTGTTTTATGACGTTGTTTAGGGCAAACAGTCGACTATTCTTATGGATCTAAGAGTATTTTATACTATCCGTATTGCTTTATCGTTGCGAACTGCAATCCCCGCTTGTTAGAATTGTCACAATACGTAAAAAGGAGATGTCATGATGAATCAATTTCAAGATCAACTTTCCAATTATGCCGACTTAGCTGTAAAGGTGGGTGTAAATATTCAACAGGACCAATATCTATTCATCAGCGCTTCTACAGAAACTACTTCATTTGTTCGATTAATCGTTGAAAAAGCGTATGAAGCTGGTGCAAGACAAGTTTTCGTAGACTGGGTAGACGATGTCGTAACACGTCTGCGTTATGAAAAAGCACCTGCAGATTCGTTTTCCGAGTTTCCTTCGTGGAAACAAATGGAACGTGAACAGCTTGCCGAAAAAGGCGCAGCTTTTATGTCGATCGTATCGCAAGACCCAGACTTACTAAATGGTATTGAGTCTAGCAGAATACGCGATAATCAAAAAGCTTCCAGCACAGCTCTCAGTAAGTTCAGACAAGCTATGCAAGCAGATAAATTTAGCTGGACAGTAATTGCTGCACCGTCAATTGCGTGGGCAGCCAAAATCTTCCCTGAACTACCTATGGAAGAACAAGTACCTGCTCTTTGGAATTCCATTTTGCGTGCTGTAAGAGCCGATCAACACGATCCAGTGCAGGCGTGGAAAAAGCATAATGAAAACCTACATGAAAAAGTAGATTACTTGAATGGTAAACATTACCGCAAACTCCATTATACAGCTCCAGGCACTGATTTAACAATAGAATTACCGGAAAAGCACTTATGGTGTGGAGCTGGTAGTGTTAACCAGGCCGGCCATGAATTCATGGCCAATATGCCGACTGAAGAAGTCTTTACAGCACCCTTAAAAACAGGTGTCAATGGTTCTGTTACAAGTACCAAACCACTGAGCTATGCGGGTACAATTATTGATGGTTTCACTATCCAATTCGAGAATGGTAAAATTACAAGCGTTTCCGCGGATCAAGGAGAAGAAATACTGAAGCAACTTGTCGACACCGATGAAGGCTCACAATTCCTTGGTGAAGTGGCATTGGTACCACATGACTCACCTATTTCTAATTCAAATGTTTTATTCTACAATACTTTATTCGATGAAAATGCTTCAAATCACTTAGCGATCGGTAGCGCGTACGCATTTTGTCTAGACGGCGGAAAAGAAATGGATTCCGAACAACTACAAGCCAATGGATTGAATCAAAGCTTGACACATGTGGACTTCATGATTGGATCTGAAAAGATGGATATTGACGGAATTCTCGAGGACGGAACAGTTGAACCTGTCTTCCGTAACGGTAATTGGGCATTCTAAAATCTGTCACTTCTCATTCAAAGTTTGCTGAAGCACTTAATATTCATCCGGATATCGTGTATAATATATAAGAGAACATAATATATTTTGGAAAGAGGGGCTTTCAAATGGGCTTAATGTATACAACAGTTATCGGTTACATGGTCGTTCTTGGACTTGCATCATTGTTTACGATGCACTTCTTGTCTGGATCATTAGATTCAAATGACTCAATTACAGTTGATCCAAAACCTGAAGGCAGAAACTAATTTGCTTCTATTCCAGTCTTAATGGATATGGATTTTATGATTAGAGTTGCCTCAAACGGCAACTCTTTTCTTTTTTTACAGATTACATATAAACCGTCCAGGAGGGATACTACAATGACATCATTATCTGAAATTATGAATTACAACAAGACGTTCGTCGAAGATAAAAAGTACGAAGAGTTCTCTACTACAAAATTCCCTAATAAACGGATTGTCATCCTTACATGTATGGATACTAGACTGATCGAGCTTCTTCCTAAAGCGATGAACTTGAAAAATGGCGATGCTAAAATTATTAAAAGTGCTGGCGCGATTATCACGTCTCCTTTTGGCGGTCTAATGCGAAGTGTGTTAGTAGCAGTTTATGAATTACAGGCAGATGAAGTCTATGTAGTTGGACACCATGACTGCGGTATGAGTTCTATTAATACAGATCATATTATTGGGCATATGATAGAACGCGGTGTGGATCCGACCATGTTCAAAACATTGAAGTATTCGGGAATTGACATGGAGAAATGGTTACACGGTTTTAGTGACGTGACAGAGAGCGTAAAACAGAGTGTAGACGCGATCCGTAACCACCCTCTTATCCCAACTGATGTAAATGTTCACGGTCTTGTAATCAACCCCGAAAACGGCAAGCTGGACATTATTGAAGATGGTTACAAAGCACAGGAACTATCTCAGTAAAATACGTCTAATCAAAACAGCCGGCTTCTTCTATTCGAAGAGCCGGCTTTTCCATATAGTCATCCACTTTTCCCAAAGGGTCTTACCCTTTCAATAATCCTCTTCTACCATTCCAAACATATAATGATCTTCCCACACACCATTGATAAACAGCAATTGCCGTAGCAACCCTTCACGATGGTATCCTGCCTTTTCCAACACTTTCACCGAGCCTACATTACGCGGTGATACGTACGCCTCTACCCTATGCAAATTTACTTTTTCAAACGCAAACTGATTAATAAGCAAGACCGCTTCAGTACCGATTCCTCTTCCTGTTTGGCGCTGGTCAATGGAATACCCGACAAATCCGCTGGAGAACGGTAACCTTTTGATGCTGTACAATGAAATTTGACCAATGATCATACTGGTCTCCGAATCAAAAATACCGAAATTATACTCCCGACGATCACGCATCTGATACAGTGATTCACGTATTTTATCGCGCTGCATCGCAACTGTATAATACGTATTATCGTGACGGGGTTCAAATTCCGTCCAGTACTCTTTATTCGCTATGAGCATTTGGGTGAACTGATACGCATCATCTTCTGTCAGAATGCGCAGATAACATTGCTCCCCTTCAAGTAAAATCATTTATCCTCATCCTTTTCGAAGCATTCTGTTTTAACCTAAGATTTTATTCAATCGATGTGAATGAAATGAAGAATCAGTACCCGTTACCTGAATTCATTAGTTCTTATTATAGTATTTTTTACATGTACAAGACAATAGAACGCCACAATTTCTCAATTGTAAAGGAAAATTCATACTTTCCCCCTCTATCGAACAGTAATCTCTGTATACTGTTGTTCAGGAGGATTTTATCATGCTAAGAATTATTTTGATGGTACTTTCGTTACTCATCATGATTGGAACTCATATCGCCGCAAATTTAATCCCACTTAATGGACTGACTACTTGGGAAATTGCTAATCGAGTACCGGTTCTATTCATGCCTGCAGAGTATGTTTTTTCAATTTGGATAGTGCTAGATCTGCTACTGGTCAGTTGGCTATACTCATTTTTCAAGGCTTCACCTAGACTTTCTTCTTCAGTTGCGAATTTACGTGCAATTTCGTTCTCACTCAGCTGTTTTTTAAATATCGCATGGCTTTTATTGTGGCATTATAGTTATTATTATTGGGCTATTGTCAGCGTGATCGCATTATTAATTTGTTTGTTAGTGCTGTATTTCAGTTATCCCAAAATTGAGGGTAGAAATAAGGAACGACTTCCCATCTCCGCTTATATGGGATGGATTTTCATCGCAGTCATCGCTAATTCTAATTATGCTTTCAAATTCCACGATTGGACAGGATGGGGTTTGAGTGATCCACTATGGACAGTACTCTTCTTAACTTTAGCCGCAGCGATCGCTCTACATTTTATGTATCATTACCATGATTCTATGTTTAATTTAATTATCATTTGGTCATTCATTGGTATAGCAATGAAAAACGGTACAGATGAATTATTCGTTTCGACAGCGGCTCTATTTCTTTCCGCAGTCATCGGCTTCATAGTATTTATGGGTCGGCGTTTTTCAAAGCCGCTACAATTATAACACGGCGCCAATTGGGCAGCCGTGTTTTTTTCGTGATTATACCGTAAAATAGGGTATAGGTTAGGGTATAGAATATCATGCTAGAGAGTGGAGGTTACGCTATGTCAAATTCGAAATTATTGTCTTCTCTTAGTTATTTCAGTGTGTTCTTCGCTCCCCTTCTGTTGCCAATCATCATTTATTTCGTGACAGATGAATTCGAAGTTCGCCGTCATGCCAAAAAAGCGCTCGTTTCGCATATAGTTCCAATGGCTTTACTAATTGCCGGTTTCGTCATTATGTCTTTTTCCATCTTTTCTTTTAATGCTGATACCATTACAAATGCAGACAGCAATATGATGTTCTGGGGATTCATTCCCATGCTCTTCATTATTTTATATAGTTTATTGTTTGTTGTCGTTCTAATTTGGAATGTATATCAAGGTGTAAAAGTGTTGAAATGAGTAATGGGAAGAACAAGCAAATCATTAAAAAAACATCAATAAAGTATGATATAGTAGGATTGATTAAATTGTACGGAAGAAAGGACTTGTGAACATGATTGTAAAAAATGATGAAGAATTAGAGGGATTGCGCGTAATAGGAAAAATTGTCGCTGAGATCCGTGAAACGTTGAAAGATGCTACAGTTCCAGGCATTACAACGAAGGAACTTGATGATATGGCAGGACGTTTATTTGCTGAAAAAGGTGCGGTTTCTGCTCCAATCGATCAGTATGATTTCCCTGGCTATACATGCATCAGCGTCAACCATCAGGTAGCACATGGCATTCCAGGAAGCTATGTGATCCAAGACGGTGACCTTGTGAATATAGACGTTTCCGGATCGTTTGGCGGCTTTTTTGCTGATACTGGTATTTCATTCGTGGCGGGTACACCTGACGAGCAAAAGCAGAAACTATGTGATGTGGCAAAGTCAGCTTTGGACCGCGCGTTATTGAAAGTGAAAGCAGGTTCTAGTTTGAATCAAATCGGCAAAGCTGTTGAACGTGAAGCGAAAGATAATGGCTTGCATGTGATCAAAAACTTAACCGGACATGGAATTGGCACGTCTCTTCATGAAGAGCCCCAGCATGTTCTTAATTATTATGATCCTTGGGATAAAACGTTATTGACGGATGGTATGGTTTTGGCAGTGGAGCCATTCGTTTCGCAAAAGGCTGAGCATGTGATTGAGTTGGATGACGGTTGGACGTTTGTTACGCCTGATAAATCACTCGTTGCACAGATCGAGCATACGATTGTCGTGACAAAAGGTCAGCCTATTATTTTGACTCAGCTTGATTGATGATAGAAATGAGCAAGCACGGAGAGACTCCGCGCTTGCTTATTTTTTTGCGGAGAATTATCCGGTGAGTGAGAAACTCGTTAAAAGATAAAAGAAAAACTGAAGAGCAGCCCTCCGTGATGGAGTTCGTCTTCAGTCATTGCGTATCGTCTAGGCGATGATACGTTTTTCGTTATTTCTTTTTCTTTACTTTTGGCTTTGATTTCTTTGGTGCGGCTTTTTTCATTTCGTCCAAAGTCTTAGAATTTCCTTCGATCAGTTTTCCATTGTACCAGACTTTTTGGACAGTTTTGATACCTTTGGATACTTTACGATAGTCGCGTTCTTCTGGGTAAGATAGCAGTGTGAGAACTTCTCCATCCGCTCCAGCGCGGCCTGTTCTGCCTGATCTGTGTAAGTATTGTTCGACTGTGTGTGGTACGTCGACGTGGATGACGTGTGTCAACCCTTCGATATCTAGACCCCTGGCAGCAAGGTCCGTAGCGATAAGGATGCGGATCGTACCTTTTCTGAAGTCTTCCAATGTTTTCTGACGGTCAAGTTTTTTCATGTCAGAATAAAGTACTGCGATAGGTGCATCGTTGTAGAGCAGTTTCAGTTCTTTCATGCGTAACTGGTCTACGTTGTTCATGAATGTCAGTGCACGAACACCTGATAATGCAGAAATCCCTCTGAGGACATCGGTCTTTTTACGTTCATCCACTTTTACGTATGAATGAACGACTTGACCACTGTTTGGAATTTCATCTGCATTGACTTGCAGGCGGATCGGATCCTTCATTAGTTGTTTGGCAACAAGTTCAATTTCATCGGTAATTGTTGCAGATACGACAGCTAATTGACGCTCAGGATTTGCAGCTTCAATTAAGCTTTTCACCAATACTCGATATTCGCGTGAGAGTAGTTGATCCCCTTCGTCGATGACTAAATACTGGATATCATACATTTTGAGCTTACGTTCTTTTACTAACTCATTTAATCTTCCTGGTGTTCCCACTACAATCGTTGGTTTTTTCTTCAGTTTTTCAACTTGACGTTGCATGTTTGCACCGCCAATCAACTGAGTGACTGTTACGGAAGTTCCCTCAACCAAATCACGTATCACATTGACAATCTGCATAGATAGTTCTTGTGATGGTGTAATGATTAATGCTTGTGTTTTCGGTAAATTTCCGTCTACCATTTGAATTACAGGTAATGCATAAGCCAATGTTTTACCTGTGCCTGTTGGGGATTCTGCCACTATATCTTTACCCGACAGCATTTCAGGTATCATCTGGGATTGAATGGGCATGGGCTGTTTAAAATTCCACTTTGTGCGCAAAGATTCATTCAGCTCGTCTAAAAAATTCATTCGGTTCACTCTTTTCTGTAGTTGAGGATTTCAACCGGTTATTTTTTTTGAAGCTTCTTTCTCAACTTCTGAATTTTAGGCACTACTTTTACGAACATGTTGTAAATAAAAGGTTTGTATACTTTATCGATTTCTCCGATAAATTCTGTTACACCATCTACTTGGCAGAAGCTATTTTTAAAATTGTACAATCCATCTTGTTCACTGTCGAGCACGAACACTCCACCGAGATCATACTGCTCTGCTCCAATTTCTAATCCCCACTTCATCATTTCATAGTTCATTAGATAACTAGGGTTTAGATTGCGCTTTGTGTTGGAGCTACCAGCGTATAAGTAATACAATTTCCCGTTATAGTTAATCGTTACTGCACCTGCTAAATAGTCGTCTTCATGCTTCGCTATATAGATGCGCAAGTCATCGAATGCTTCTCGCATTTTGACGAAATAATCATATGAACGAATAGAAATTTGATTACGAACAGACATTTCTTCATGGATTTCAAAGAACTTCTTTAAATATTCATCACTGCGTGAATAAGAAATTTCCACACCTTTACGTGCAGAGCTTCGGATTTTACTTCTCGTTCTACTACGGAACTTGAGCATTAAGGAATCTTCATCCTCGTCCGTCAATTTAACAATCATATTGTAACGGGGCTGGATTAAATCTTCTTTACCCGCGCCTTCGTTACGTACTATGTAACCCGCATCACGATATAACTTGTCCAATTCATCCGTATATAACTGTTCAGGATCCATTTTTAATGCAAAGGCTTTATGTTTTTTCACAAGCACTTCTGCCTCTTGAATTAATTCTTCAACCAACTTCTGATCATGTAAATCACAAATAGGTCCGCGTGGTGCGTATAGCAATGAAAAACCGCCTGGTACCTTACGTATCAACAAGGACATAGCGGCAACGATTTCTCCGTCCCGTTCTACATATACTTGCTCATTCCCCCAGTCATCTTTCACATTCGCCCAGTTAGGATCCTGTGTAATCGAACGGAATGGGGAATTCCTCATAAACGTTTCATATCTTTTGACATCTTCTGCATTATTTTTATCCAAAATCGGCACTGCTCAAACACTCCTTACGTTACTATAGCTCCGTACAACTTCCGTTTTTATCCGTTGAAAACTATAAAGAACCGTACAGCCACAGCTCTATTAAGTGTAGCCTACTGTATTTTTCAAGTCAAGAATCGAAGGGTTTTACTATTGTCATTTAACATCACTTTTGGTAATTAAGTAGAAATTCTCTATTAAATGTGACAAGCTATTCCGTTCTTAATTAGAATAGCCTATACTACTAGTAGGGAGAAAGGTTTCATATAGCAAAAATGCAAAAGGGGGCATTACATATTGAAAGGTTCAGTACGCAATAAGTTGATAGCGCTTGCAGCTCTAGTAATTTTAATTCCATTATTAGCTGTTGGCATCGTCAATTACTTTGTAGCCAAACAAGAGCTTGAGAAAGTCGGGGAAATGGGATTACAGAATGGGACATATGCGGTTTTAGACTTAATCGATGAGCTGAATATTCAAGTAGAGAATGGTTCACTCAGCTTAAAAGATGCCCAAGAACGAGCTAAAGATAAGATTATGGGACCAATGGCTGCTGACGGAACTAGACCTTTAGACAATCCAGCGAAGTACGGAGAGAATTTCTACTTTTACGTAGTGGATGAGGAAGGGACATTACTCGTACATCCACAAAAAGAAGGTGAAAGTCTTTATGAAACTAAAACAAAAGACGGTCGCTACTTCATTCGTGAAGTCATTTCTGAAGCGAAAAGCGGAGGCGGATATGTTCAGTACGATTGGCCATTGCCGAGTAATTTGAATGTAGAAGCGCCAAAAATCACTTATGGTCTACAAGATCCAAACTGGGGATGGATTGTAGTGGCCGGAACGTATCTGGTAGACTTTAACGCCGGCGCTAAAAACGTTTTGTGGTATACCTTGATTTCAGTTATTATTTCTGTCGTTGTGGGCGTGGCTTTATTCTCTATTTTCTCAGGACGTCTGACCTCATATATTAAGAATATCCGTCTCATTACGGCTGAAATTGCGGAAGGTAAACTATCGGGTGAAAACATTCCGATCCGTTCACATGATGAACTGGGCCACTTAGCTGAAAATGTCAATACAATGAAAAATAATCTGAATGAGATGGTGGGTCATACAAGACTCTCTTCAGACCGTATGAGAACATCTTCAGAAACACTAAGCGCAATTACAGAAGAAGCAACAGCATCAGCTGACGAAATACACAGCGCTATTGCTGAAGTATCTTCAGGAGCAGTACTGCAATCAGAGGAAGCAGATGTAGCGATCACAAAAGTGAATCAATTGTCTACACTGATTTCCAATGCATCTGAGCAATATGAGAATGTAGTAACTGAAATGCGCAGTATGAACGAATTGCAAAATTCTGGTATGCATAAAGCGGAGACACTAGAAGAAAATTCACAGAACTTTAACGTCGTGATCAACGATTTGCAAGGGAACTTCTCACAACTCGTATCTAGAATGAACGAAATCCAAGCAATTGTCCAAACGATTTCATCTATCTCTGAGCAAACGAACTTACTTGCACTAAACGCCAGTATTGAAGCCGCTCGTGCAGGTGAACATGGAAAAGGATTCGCTGTAGTAGCAAATGAAGTACGTCAACTATCGGAAGATACAAACGAGGCAACTACAAGAGTTCGTGATCTCCTAGTGCATATTCGAAAAGATACAACATCTGCTGAAAATCAAATGAAACATACATTAGATCTGACAAGTAATCAAGAAAGTACGATTTTGGAAACTAAAAATGCTTTTGAACAATTATCCGACTCTATTCTCAATATCACATCACTGTTGCGTACTATGGAAAATGATATGAATAGCATGGATGAAAATAGACAAGATGTTGTTCAGGCAATAGACCAAATTGCGGCTGTCGCAACTGAATCAGCAGCAGCAACGGAACAAGTGAATGCATCGATTGATGAGCAAAAGGCTGCAATCAATACCATCATGCACGCTTCTCTTGATCTTCATACGGAAGCAGAGAATATGCACGACTTGGTTGACCGATTCAGCTAAGTTTTATTTGAATGCAAAACACCCTTACGCTTACGCGCAAGGGTGTTTTTATTCTTCTACAGCATTTTTATATTTCTTGTAATAGTTGATTTGACGCATCAATAAATAGATTTTCCGTTTCATATGCTTATCTTTATTATAAAATAACGGATTGCCATACTTCCCTGCTTTGATCAAAGAACGAATCTCTTTTTCCATAGGTGGGTTATCAACAAATTTTTTCAATACAGCTTTCGGCACAACTGTAAATAGGAAATGATCATCTAGATAGGTTAATGGTTTTTCTTTTCCGTAAACCAAATCATCGACTAAATACTTCGCCATATTTTCACCACACTGCGTAATGTAATAACTTGAACGCCCTTGACGAATATTCACTTCAAACACTTTGAATTTACCATCGCGTTCATCGTATTTCAAGTCGAAGTTTCCGTAGCCAACATAACCAATTGCTTCAAGGAAATTAGCAAGCTTAGTCATGATCTCTTCATCAAAGCGCGTAATCAATGCTGTATAGTTTCCGATTGCCGTCATCGCACGCTCCTGCAATACGACTTGCGCCAATGTGATTAACTGCGCTTTACCATGCTGATCAGCATAATACACAGCATCCCACATATACGTATCATCACCTGGAATGAAATCCTGAATGATCAGATCTTCCGTGTACCCACTAGCTTTGACCATTTGAATGATGCGGTTAACCTCTTCATATGTATCTACTTTATAAATCTTCTGCAGTCCTTCAAACGGATGACGGTAGTATTGAACACCATCACTCGGTTTAATAATGACCGGAAACAGCACTTCATCAGTAAACGGCTCGTCTGACAGACAAGAATGGAAATACGTAGATGGTGTATCAATTCCATGTTTTGCACATAACTCATAGAAATTTTTCTTGATATACACAGCATTCATGATTTCTTCATCAATGTAATTGAATAAGAAATCTTTTTGCAAAGCTTCTCGTTGTTCAATTATCATTCGCACGTATAAATCATCTGTTCCAACAAGTACTAGCTTTTGATCAGCGGTACGATGCTTTTTAGCTACTTCACGTAAGAACTGAACAAATACTTTCGGATCGTGCAAATCTGGATTCAGTTCTTGGATATCTGTAATTGTACTATAGCTTGTGAATGGCAATGGTTCTCTACCTACAATTATCGGTTTGATGCCGTATTCTTCATGAAATGAAATCGCCATATTATAGGCGTTTATATTCGTTCCGACAATAATCGGAATAAAAGGATAATTACTCATAAATTCCTCCAACAGACATTTTCCCACTTAGTGTAGTCGCACTTAATTCGTAAGTCAAAATGTTCGGCGCCCCCACTATACATAGGTTTTAAAAACTTCGGTGTTCATATAATATAATTCTCTACCATATAAATATTGCATAAATCACTTGGATAATTCCTCTTTTTTAATGAGCTCCAATAACGATTGACAGCCTTCTAGTACTAAGTCATATGTTTCTTGGAAGTCTCCCGTAAAGTACGGGTCTGGAACATCTTTTTGATGACTTGTTAAATCCAAAAAGCGAAGTACACGTTGATGATCATGATCGCCAAACAGGTTATGAATATTACGGATGTTTTCTGCATCCATTCCAATAATGTAGTCAAAGTCCCCTGCATCTTTTACAGTCAACTGACGTCCAACCATTCCATCTGCTGAAACTTTAAATTCTGCCAGCTTAGAAAGCGTTCCCTCGTGTGGCGACTTTCCAATATGCCAATCACTTGTACCTGCAGAGTCTACTTCGATAAGATTTTCCAAGCGCTCATCATGAATCATCTTACGAAATACCCCTTCCGCCATGGGTGAGCGACAAATATTACCGAGACAAACGAATAATACACGTATCATACGGCTCTCTCCTTTACCTATCATATTCTTATTACAGTATACATCATTCAATACATTCCTTCATTCAATGGAGAATAATTCATTGATTGCTTTCTCCATCTGATGAAATGCATGTTTTATACAAGAGAATTAAGTCGTGAATCATATTATTTAAAAATATATGCTATAATAGGACTTAAATATCAATCCTTGGGGAATGATATAGGAAAAAGGAGGTCTGCCCTATGCAGATTATATTCGAAGAAACGTGGGAAGCTACTTTATCAGACCAACAAAAACAGGCTTTCATCCACCAATATGAAACTAAAAGATCAGTGCACGAAGAATTCACGGCAACGCCTATACTTTTAAAAAGAAAACGCAATGGTGGATTAGCCGCTACTGTATTTTTACAAAATAATCGTGATGAGTTATTATCAATTCGCGAAGCAACAGTATGTGTAGTGAATGAACAAGGAGAAACAGCTGCAAAAGAGACTTTCTCATTATCTCTCGATATTCCCGCATTTACCGCAACCCCTTGGTCTTTTGTTTTCTTACCAACTTACGTTGATTCCATGGAAGAACCTACTGACGGCTGGAAGGTCATTATAAAATAATAAAAATAGCAGCTGCTCCTATTTGGGAACAGCTGCTATTTTTATGCCAATTCTACATTGTGATGGACTTGTTGTACGTCTTCTAAATCTTCAAGTGCATCGATCATTTTTTCAAACTGCTCTTGAGCTTCTTCATCCAAAGATATTTCATTTTGCGCAATCATAGATAATTCCGCTACGGTAAAGTCTGTAACACCTGCTTCTCTGAAAGCTTCTTGTACCTCATGGAAATGAGAAGGATCTGCATAGACCACTACTTGCCCATCTTCTTCTTCGATATCATTTACATCTATATCCGCTTCCATCAAAAGCTCTAATACTTCCTCTTCTGATTTGCCTTCGATACCGATAATAGCTGCCGGATCGAACATATACGCTACAGAACCGCTGACTCCCATGTTTCCTCCGTTTTTACCGAAAGCCGCTCGCACTTCAGAAACTGTACGGTTGACGTTGTTTGTCAATGCGTCAACGACGACCATTGATCCATTCGGTCCAAATCCTTCATAACGAAGTTCGTCGAAGTTTTCTTCACCGCCACCTTTTGCTTTTTCTATAGCACGGTCAATAATGGCTCTTGGAATGTTGTATGTTTTCGCACGTTCAAGTACGAATTTCAAGGCTTGGTTGGATTCAGGGCTTGGGTCTCCAGATTTTGCTGCTACATATATTTCACGTCCAAATTTTGCATAGATTCTACTTGTGTTTGCGTCTTTTGATGCTTTCTTTTCTTTAATGTTATTCCATTTACGGCCCATTGGGTACACACTCTTTCCTTTAGTTATAATGGTTTCCTACTATTGTTTAGTATACCAATTGCTTTTTGTCATGAAAAGTAAAAAGAATGAAAGGTTAGAAGTTGTTACGAATTGGGGTTTTGGGTCGTTGCTCGAGTTTGGCTTGGTCATTGAAAGTAGTGAGGGTCATGCTTTGAAGCCGCGCAGGCACGTGGGGGATTGCCTACAGCCATAAGCCAACTAGCGGTGGGGCTGCTGCTGTCTCATGACCACGGCCTACCCCGCAGTTGTGCCTGCGCTGCTAAGTGGTTGACAAGTTTGGGTGTGGTTTATAAAAGATGAAGATCAGTGACTGGGGAACTATTCTTCGGCGTTGTAAAAGTACGTAAAGGATGGATTGGATCGTTGCTCGAGTTTTGCTTGTTCATTGAAAGTAGTGAGGGTCATGCTTTGGACTCGCGCAGGCACGTGGGGGATTGCCTCCAGCCATGAGCCAACTAGCGGTGGAGCTGCTAGCTGTCTCATGGCCACGGCCGACCCCGCAGTTGTGCCTGCGCTACCAGGTACTTATCAAGTTTGTTTGTGGTTTATAGGAGATAAAACCAGTGACTGGGTAGTACTAGTTACTATTCCTGCAAAAGAAGAATCATAACTGCCCTACACATAATCTAACGCAGGCGGCTGACAGTGGTAGGCGTAGTAATGAGACAGCCAGGCGCTCTTCCTGACTGGCTCATTGCGGAAGCCATCCACCACCGCCGAAGTGGGACCAATGATCGCCCCACTTACATTGCCAGTCAAACTACTACCTTTGCATCAAACAAGGAAGAGTAAGGTATTGCAAAAAACTACCTAATGCCAACTCTACATACTACACCAAATCCTGAACCATCGCTCTCGATTCAACTACAAATAAAATAGAAAAACTTTCAATCCCTACTATTCTAATTTGCATTGACTATTTTTAATTGTCTGTTAAACTGTTAATAATATAACAAGAGAGCGGGGGGTATGGAATGGTCACATTCGAATCGTGGAAAGAGATATCGGTCTTGCCAGATTTTCCAGCAGATTCCGAGACAAAAGGCGCTTCTGAAGTATTGCAATGGGCGTATGAACACTATGGAGAAAAACTAGTCTATGCGTGTAGCTTTGGTATCGAAGGCATTGTATTGATCGAACTAATTTCACGCGTGAAGCCAGATGCCAAGATTATTTTTTTGGATACCAATTATCACTTTAAAGAAACATATGAAACGATAGAAAAGGTAAAAAAGCGTTATCCACAGCTTCAAATTCATTTACAACAACCTCATTTGACTATCGATGAACAAACAGAACAATATGGCTTGGACCTTTGGAAAACCAATCCGAATCAATGCTGTGATTTGCGTAAGATTCAGCCGTTGGAAGAAGCGATTTCTCCTTCCACTGCTTGGATATCAGGATTACGTAGAGAGCAATCCGAAACAAGAAGTTCTACAGAGTATTTGAACTTAGATAATCGTTTTAAAAAGATTAAAGTATGTCCACTGATTCATTGGACATGGAAAGATGTTTGGCGCTTTGCCCATACACATGAACTCGATTATAACGTGCTTCACGATCAAGGTTTCCCGAGTATCGGGTGTGCAACGTGTACAAAACCAGCATTCACCGAAGAAGATATGCGTTCTGGACGTTGGACAGGTAGCGGTAAGACAGAATGCGGACTGCATACGTAATTTTTTTTAGTTTCAAAACCAAGTATTTCTATATGACTTATTATTATAAGAAGGTTAGGTGTTTATAAAATGACAACGATACAACCACATGGCGGTAGTTTAGTGAATTTATACGAACCCACTCTTTCAATTGAAGGAGTACACAAGACAGTTTCGATAGATGCTACATCGGTTAGTGATTTGGAACTGATCGCAACAGGAGCATACAGCCCGTTAACAGGTTTCTTGACTTCTGAAGATTATCACGCAGTTGTAAACGATATCCGCTTAGCAAACGGCACTATTTGGAGTTTACCGATTACGTTACCTGTGAAGGATCGTTCTGCTTACTCAATAGGTGACACGGTTTTGCTTGAGTACCAAGGTGATATCTATGGAACACTTGAAATTAAAGACATTTTTGAACCTGATCAACAAATAGAAGCGGTAAAGGTTTATAAGACAGCTGACCGCGCTCATCCTGGCGTAGCCAAGTTACTCGATCGCGGCCATATCTATCTAGGTGGGCCGATCAAATTGATTAGACGAATTGAACAGAAAAGTTTTGCTGAGTTTTATTTCGATCCTTCTGAAACTCGTCAAGCATTCGAAAATAATGGCTGGAAGACTATTGTCGGATTCCAAACACGTAATCCTGTTCACCGTGCCCATGAATATATTCAAAAAACTGCACTGGAGATTGTCGATGCCCTATTACTCAATCCACTAGTTGGGGAAACGAAATCAGATGATATTCCTGCAGATGTACGGATGGAAAGTTATCAAGTTCTGCTGCGCGATTACTATCCTGAAGATCGTGTCAAGCTAGCTGTGTTCCCTGCGGCAATGCGTTATGCAGGTCCGCGCGAAGCAATTTTCCATGCGCTTGTACGCAAAAACTATGGTTGTACCCACTTTATTGTCGGTCGTGACCATGCAGGTGTTGGCGATTACTATGGCACGTATGAAGCCCAAGAGATCTTCTCGAACTTTACAGCGGATGAAATCGGTATTACATTACTCTTCTTTGAACACAGTTTCTTCTGTAAGACTTGCGGCAACATGGCGACGCCAAAAACTTGCCCACATTCCAGTGAAAATCATGTCATTCTTTCAGGAACCAAAGTACGGGAGATGTTGAAAAACGGCATCTTGCCTCCACCGGAATTCAGTCGTAAAGAAGTTGTCGATGTATTGATCAATGGCTTACAAGAAAAAGAACTGGTGAAGTGAGGAGAAGCGAAATGACAAAGAATATTGTATGGCATGACCAATTAATCTCTAAAGAGGAACAACGAGCAAAAAACAGTCATCATAGCGCAGTTCTCTACTTTACCGGTCTATCCGGTTCGGGTAAATCCACTATTGCAAATGCAGCCGCTCGCCGGTTGCATGATCTCGGCGCTAATACTTATGTACTGGACGGAGATAACGTCCGCCACGGCTTGAATAAAGATCTTGGTTTTTCTGATGAAGCACGAAAAGAAAATATTCGTCGCATTGGTGAAGTTTCAAAGTTATTCATCGATAGTGGTCAACTTGTTTTCACAGCATTCATCTCCCCCTTCCAGGAAGATCGTGACAGCGTGAGACGCCTTGTTGAAGAAGACGAATTTGTCGAAGTGTATATTAGTTGTCCGCTAGACGCTTGTGAACAACGTGACCCAAAAGGTTTATATGAAAAAGCGCGTGCCGGTGTCATTCCTGAGTTCACCGGGATTTCATCACCTTATGAAGCACCAGTAAATCCTGAACTTACATTGGAAACGGATAAATATACTGTGGAAGAATGTGTCGAACAACTAATCGGCTACTTGCGTGATAAAAAATGGATTAATTGAGGAGTGGTTAGAATGGGAAAAGTTTGGCTAGTCGGAGCGGGTCCAGGAGATCCAGATTTATTGACCGTCAAAGCAGTGAAAGCTATACAGCAAGCGGATGTAATTCTTTATGACAGACTGATCAATCAAGAGATTTTAACGTATGCTAAGCCGGACGTGGAGTTGATATTCGTAGGCAAGCTTCCGAAGCATCATTTCGTCCAGCAGGATATGATTAATTTCTTATTGGTTAAGCATGCGAAGCAAGGTAAACAAGTCGTACGTCTGAAAGGCGGCGATCCATTCATTTTCGGTCGCGGCGGTGAAGAAGCAGCGTTTGTGGTTAAGCATCACATCCCATTTGAAGTGATTCCAGGCATCACTTCTGGAATCGCTGCTCCTGCTTATGCAGGTATTCCCGTTACTCACCGTGATTATAGTGCATCATTTGCTATCGTCACGGGCCATCGTAAAGAAGGAGCCGAAGAAGCTGAGAAATGGCAGGCTCTTGCCAAAGGTATTGATACACTTGCAATTTATATGGGTGTCAGTAATCTTCCCTATATACAGAAGCAATTAATTCAACATGGCAAGGATCCAGACACACCCGTTGCGTTTATTCATTGGGGGACCACAGAGACGCAACGTGCAGTTACTGCAACACTTTCTACTATGACGGAAACGGCACGCCTTGAAGATGTCAAGAATCCAAGTATGATTGTCATTGGTGAAGTTGTCCGTTTACGCGACGAGTTACAGTGGTTCGAGGAATCGAGTGATGAACGTCGTTTGCATGAGGCGCTAGTATGAGAGCGATCCTCTATATTTGTCACGGTAGCCGTGTAAAGAAAGGACAGCAGGCAGCCTTAGCATTCATCGAGAAAACGATGAGAACTGAAGCTGCCCCTATCCAAGAAGCCTGTTTCTTAGAACTTGCTGATCCTTCTATTGCAGAAGGTGTTGCGCGTTGTATAGAGCGTGGTGCGACGGAAATTATCGCAATCCCCTTCCTGTTATTACGCGCGGGCCATGCCAATGTGGACATACCCGTTGAGCTGCAAGGCGTCATGGTGAAGTATCCTGATATTCCTGTTTACTACGGAGACCCAATTGGCGTGGATGAACGAATGGTCGATGTGCTGATTGAGCGATTGCATCAAACAACAGAAATTGTCCCCAAAGATGCATCGATATTATTGATTGGAAGGGGCAGTAGCGACCCCGCAACGATCGATGACTTTGCAGATATCAAAAGGATTTTCCAAGAGAAAACGACACTACAAAATGTTAGCGTGGGTTATCTTGCCGCCTGTGGTCCTTTTTTTGAAGAAGAACTTGAGCGTTTGTTAGAACAGCAGCCGAAGAATCTATATATTTTACCCTATTTATTATTCACTGGTATTTTAATGAAAACGATTGAGCGAACACTACAGAAAACTAAAACAACAACCGCTATTCATTTATGTCCTGCACTCGGTTATGATCCAGCTATCCATGCAATCTTGAATGAAAGGGCTAATGAAGCAGCAGAAAGGAAACGTGGTCTAAATGTTCCCCATTATGCTTGAAAATATGGATGAATCGAATATCTTCGTAGTCGGTGGCGGACATGTCGCCTATCACAAAGTACTTAACCTCCGCCGATTCGGTATTCATCCAACTATTATCAGTCCTGCTTTTCATCCCTCTTTTGAAGAACTTGAACAGCAAGGTGTGGTTACGCTCATTACGAAAGAAGCGGAATGGGAAGATGTTGCGACCGCCTTTCTCACCTTGCTCGTAACAGATAATGAAGCAGTGAACGATCGCCTCGCCAAGCAATTAAAAGATGCGGGAAAATTAGTCGTTCACGCTTCCAATCCATCTTTAGGCACTGCACAGATTCCCGCTGTCACTGCGCGGGGTAAACTGATCATCAGTGTATCGACAAGTGGCTCAAGTCCCTCATTGGCTAAAAAGATCCGTGACGAAATTGCGGAAACCTATGATGAACGATATGAGGAGTATTTGGATTTCCTCGCTGATGTTCGACAGTATGTGAAACACTACGTTGCGGATCGTACAGAGCGCAGAGCATGGCTGAAAGAAGCTATTGAGCCTATTTATCTCCATAACACAGACGAGCGGCAAACATTTCTGAACGAACTACAGAAAACCTCTCCTTCAGAACAACTTGTTAATTAAAAACGAAATAAAAAAGATCCTTAGTTCATTTCAAATTAAGGATCTTTTTCATATAGTTTTCGATCGATTACTTGTTCATGAAAGATTTAATTTCTTCTTCATAGCTACTTTGTTGAGTATCCCAACGACTATTTGGCAGTAAGGACATACGGATAGATTACAGCCTCGACGTTGTTCGTCTGCTCTTGCTGAAATTAATTTCAGCAAAACTAGTCAAACGGATAGGCGTGGACGATATTCCCCATCCGTCCTGTCGTCGTTATAGCCTGTGATAGGGAATTCAGTATTGCTTCTTCCGCTACTTCAGCTGCACCGAGAAAAAGGTCATTCATAATAGAATGATCATCTCTTAATTGTTGTCTTGTTTCTACCATTTCTCTTGTGAAATGCGGAATTTTATGAGCAGTTGAAAATGCGATGACAACGTCACCACTGCCATTACTAAAGTGACTTCCCGTTCTCCCAAGACCAATACCACATCTTTTCGCTACTCGGCGTAACTGCCTATTGCTAAGCGGTGCATTTGTCGCCAAAACTATCATGATCGATCCATCAGCGGGACTAGGGTATGTCGGGATATACGGGTTGTCGCTTAATTTATATTTCTCAAGTTGAAAGTCTTCCTTTTTTCCGAAATTACTAAGGACTATACAACCAACCGTATACTTCTTTCCACTTTCACTCTCCGTAATTATTCGTGATGAGGAACCAATTCCTCCTTTATAGCCAAAACAAATCATGCCTTTTCCAGCCCCAACTGCCCCTTCCAAGCAAGCGTCAGTAGAAGCTTCTTTAATAGCATCGATTGCATGACTAGGTTGAACTGCTAGCTCACGGATTGAATTCAATCGGCTATCATTGCATTCCCCAACAACCAGATTGATCGTTCCCGTCGTGTCTCCAATTTCAGGACTTTCTTCTAACATATATTGTAGGGTACCTTGGGTCACTGCGGGGACTGCAAACGTGTTTGTCAGCATAATCGGAGACTCAATCAAGCCCAATTCATTTACTTGAACGAGTCCTGTTGTTTTTCCAAAACCGTTTAAAATATAACTTGCGCCTACTACTTTATTCATAAACAGATTGTCGCCATGCGGTAAAATGGCAGTCACGCCTGTAGCTACGTAATCATCTCCTTGTAATGGATGATCTAGTGTGACATGTCCAACTTTTACGCCTTGTACATCCGTGATACAATTTTTGATACCCGTTGGAAGACGACCGATGATAATACCCCTATCTCTAACTTTCTTAGATTCATGTAAGTTCATATTATTCACTCCAAGCAAAAGTTTTAATTAAGTAAATTGTTCTTCGCAATTTCAACAAAATAAAAAAAAGCAGCAAAGTTCTACTGCCTCTTCAATCTTGATTAATGACCTAAATAAGCTTTCTTAATCGTATCATCTTGCAATAATTCTTTAGCAGTACCAGAAGCTACTACTTTCCCATTTTCAAGTACATACCCACGATCTGCTACTTTTAAGGCTTGTCGCGCATTTTGTTCAACAAGTAATACAGTCGTACCAGCTTCATTAATTTCTTTAATAATTTTAAATATATCTGCAACGATGATCGGTGCTAGCCCCATTGAAGGTTCATCTAGTAAAAGAAGCTTTGGTTTAGACATAATCACTCTGGCAATCGCTAACATTTGTTGTTGTCCACCTGAAAGTGTGCCACCGTATTGCTCTTTTCTTTCTCTCAGAATTGGAAAGCGATCCATCACTTTCTCAATATCCGCGCCAACTTCTGAATCACTTCGATGATATGCACCCATTTCCAAGTTTTCTAAAACAGTCATTGTTGCCAAAATACCTCGACCTTCTGGGACAAGTGCTAAACCTTTTCGTAAAAGCTGGTCTGGTCGACGGCCTGTAACATCATTTCCTAAATAGTGGATTGTGCCTTCTTTAGGTTTTAAAAGCCCAGCGATGGTATTCATCATTGTCGTCTTACCCGCACCATTGGCTCCTAAAATCGTTACGATTGTCCCTTCTTCTACAGCTATATCTATACTTTTTAACGCTTGAATTTTCCCATAAAAGGTACTGATGTTATCTAGTTTAAGCAAGCTCATCTTCCTCCTCCACCCCGAGGTAGGCTTCAATTACTTCTTTATTGTTTTGAATACTGCTCGGTGTACCTTCTGCAATTTTTTTACCAAAGTTCAAAACGACAATTCTACTACAAACACGCATCACTAGTGGCATATCATGTTCGATCAGCAGCACCGTAATATCCAATGTTTGGATTTTTTTAATTAAATTAAATAAATCATTCGTTTCTTTTTCATTCATACCAGCTGCTGGTTCATCAAGGAGAATTAACTTTGGCCTACTCGCTAAAGCTCTTGCGATTTCTAATCTTCGCTGTGCGCCATAGGAAAGGTTTTTTGCAATTGTTTCCTTGTCATTCGCTAAGCCAACAACTTCTAGTATCTCATCAGAAGTCGCCAGGACTCTAGCTTCTTCTGCTTTTTGAGCTTTCGTACGAAATACACTTTGCATCACATTCGTTTTTAGTCGGCAATGATTACCTACCATAACGTTTTCACGTACTGTTAAGTCAGAAAACAGACGGATATTTTGAAATGTACGACAGATACCTTTTTCTGTAATTTGATGTGGCTTCAGATTTGATAGTGGATTGCCGACAAACGATATATCACCAGAACTAGGAGGATACATAGCTGTAATCATATTAAACATCGTCGTTTTTCCAGCACCATTAGGCCCAATTAAACCAAGTATTTCGCCTTCTTCCACTGAAAACGAGACATCGGTTAAAGCTTGGATACCACCGAAGTTTTTACTGATCTTCTTTATTTCAAGCACCATGATTTTTCTCCCCTTTCTTCTTAGGTTTCAATCGTTTGAATCGGTTTATCATATTTACATCGATAATTCCTTGTGGACGGAACGCCATCATAAGAACCAGAAGCGCACCATAAATCATAAATCGATATTCGTTGATAAAACGTAGGAATTCGGGCATTGCAGATAAGAACACAGCTCCGAATATGGATCCCCATATAACTTCGCTTCCGCCAAAAATAGAGAATATCAATATTTCTACTGCTCTGTGATAATCAAAGTCTGATGGGCTAATGTACGCCATTAAATGGGCATATAATGCACCTGCAAACCCTGCTAACATTGCACCTTGACCGAAAGCTAACACTTTGTAATACGTAATATTAATACCCATTGCTTCTGATGCTTCTTCATCCATTTTAATAGCGGAGAAAGCACGTCCAATTCTAGAATTATTCTGTCTCACGAAAAACCAAATGACTGAAATCGTTATAATGAGTAAAACAAAAAAGACAGCTAAACTTATGAACTGGTTGTTTTTCAATCCAAACATATCAGGTTCTATTCCTATACTTTTACTTAAACTAAGTATTTCTCTTCCAAGATGCGGAATGCCTGATAAGCCAATGGCACCGTTTGTTAAACCCTCCCAGTTAATGAAAAGGACTCGAACGACTTCACCAAACCCAAGTGTTGCAATAGCGAGATAAACACCTTGTAATCTTAAAGCGGGTATACCAATTAATGTCCCAACAATCCCTGTAAAGATCGCAGCTATAATGACGCCGAGTACAAGCGGCATATTATAATTAAGCGTAAGAATAGCTGTTGTGTACGCACCTATACTCATAAAACCTGCATGCCCCAGTGATAATTGTCCCGTTCCAAGCGTTATGTATATACTAACTGCCAGGATAATATTAATTAAAATAAAAGAAATAACTTGTAGATAATATGGGTTTATTAATTCGCCTAACATCTAATCAACCCTTTCTTCCAGTTGTAGCTGTTCCAAAGATTCCTTGGGGTCGTACGATTAAAATAACAATGATTGCGATAAACGCAACAGCATCACGATAACCTGAATCTCCATAGGCTACGATAAATGTTTCAGCCATCCCTAAAATCAAACCACCTACCATGGCCCCTCTTACATTACCTAACCCACCTAAAATAATGATAGCTAATCCTTTAAGTCCGAAAGATAAACCCATTTGGGGGTTAACAGAGTTGAAAGCAATTCCGACTAAAATTCCAGCGATTCCACCCATTGCAGATGCAATAATAACAGTTTGCGTTATCGTTCTCTTCGTATTTACACCGAGAAGACTGGCTACTGCTAAGTTTTCCGCACTTGCACGTAATGCTTTTCCTGCCTTTGTTTTAGATAACCAAAAAGTAAGTCCGAACATAAGTAAAATAGCAATAACAAAAATAATAATTTGAACGTAGTAAACAGTTGTTGATCCTAAAACAAATTTTAATTCTGAAAGTGACGTTCGGAATGGTTGGTTACCTGAACCAAAAAAGTGATGTGCAACGTTCTCAAGAAAAATAGAAACACCGATTGTACTGATCAAAGGCGCAAGATGTGAGACACCCTCTTTTCCTCGTAATGGTCGTAGCGCAAATGTCTCGAGAAAATAGCCTAAAATTCCCGTCACGACAATGGCTACAACAAATGCAATATATAATGGCCAACCTAATATATTCGTGACGACGACGCCCATAAACGCTCCGAACATAAAGATTTCCCCATGCCCCATATTTACTACGTTCAACACACCAAATACGAGCGTGTAACCTAGCGCAACAATGACATAGATACTCCCTAATGTTAGACCATTTATTAATTGTTCAATTAGCAATAGTCCTCCTCCTCCTTCTTCATTTTTGACTTATATAATCGAGCTTATTTTTCGTAAGTCATTTAGGAAAATAAGAAGGCTGGGAAAATCCCAGCCCCTTTCCCTAAAATTATTCAAAGACTACGTATTCGTCACCTTCAATAATTAAAACCGTTGGCTCCATAATAATGTCGCCTTCTTCATCAAATGACATATTTCCTAAAACACCTTCAAAATCTTTAATTTCAGCAAGTGCATCACGAATCGCATCACGGTCTGCTTCACCAGCATTTTTAATTGCTTCAGCCATTACATAAAAACCATCGTATGCTTGTGCTGCGAACTGGTCTGGCTCCATACCGTAAGCGGCTTCATAATCTTCAACAAACTTTTTAACTTTCTCGTCGTCTTTCTTAGCGAACCACGGGGTTGCAACGATTAAACCATTTGCAGCATCGCCAGCAATTTTAATAACTTCTGGTGAGTTAAAACCATTACCCCCAACAAATGGTACGTCAATTCCCATTTTGCGGGCTTGATCAAGAATTACTGCACCTTCATTATAAAGAGCAGAAGCTAAAACTAAATCGGGGTTAAGGCTCTTAATTTTTGTTAATTGTGCTTTATAATCAGATTGTCCTAACTGGAAAGTTTCTGTTGTTAATACTTCTAAATCTAAATCTTTAGCAACTTGCTTCATCGTGTCATATCCTGCTTTTGTGAATACATCATCATTTCCATATAAAATAGCAACTTTTTTAGCGCCATATTTATCAATAGCTTTCTGCACAGATGCAGGAATTGCTAATGTCTCAGGAATCGAGTTTCTGAATACATATTCACCAAGTTGCGGAATACCTTCAGCTGTGTTTGATGTACCTAGAATTGGAACGCCGTTTAAATCTGCTTCCGGTCCAACGATTTGCATTTCAGTACTTAAAGTAGGTCCAATAATTGCGTCTACATTTTCTGAGTTCATTAATTTTTGTGCAACTGATAATGCTTCTTCTTGTTTACCAGCGGAGTCTTCAATCTTCAACTCGATGTCAACTTCCCCCAGTTCAGCAATTTCTTTGTGTGCAAGATTGATTCCGTTTGTGATCGCTTCACCATAACTAGCACCTGGACCAGTTAAATATGAAATAACGCCTACTTTTGCTTTTACAACATCATCAGAGCCTGCACTTTCAGTATCATCTGTGGATGAGTTCCCACATGCGGCTAACATTACTAATGTAAAAGCCATTAAAACTGTAAACAAGAGTTTACTTTTTTTACTCATTCTACCCAGCCCCCTATTTGATTGAATTTTCAATCACTGAGAATTCTACAACTCTCAATAATTTGTTAGTTATACTATTTGGCATTTTCATTTGTCACAATACTAGTTATTTTATGACTGTCGAATATGACCTTCTGCTTTTTCTTGACAAAATAGTAATATAACTAATATTCTGATTATACTCTATAATTATTAATATAGGGTGTTATTTTCAAAACTTTTAAAACTATCAACCAGCCTATAAAAGTTCAATTCTTACTCGCCTATACAACAGCTTGTTAAATAAAAACCAAAATGAAAAAGATCCTTCATTCACTATGAATGAAGGATCTTTTTCATATAGTTTTCGATCGATTACTTGTTCATGAAAGATTTAATTTCTTCTTCAGACATAGAAGAATCACATTTAACGTTGACTGTGTCTCCATTAGTGTAGATGAAGCCAGGTACTGTTGGGATGTCGTACTCATTACGGAAAGCAGAAACACCTTTCATATCAGCGTTTTCAATACTGTTAACGTAATAGATGTGGGCATTTGTTTCTTCGGCTACTTTGTTTAGTTTCTTAACGAAGGTTTGGCAGTAAGGACATACAGATTTACCGACATAGATTACAGCCTCTCCGTCCCCTTTTACTAGTTCGTCTGCTCTTGCGGAATCAATTTTATCAAAACTAGCTACATTTTCTTCATAACTCATTTATGATCAATCTCCTTTCATTGTTAATAGTAGTATACCGCAATGTTTTAGCACTTAAACAAGTAAATGCTTACAAGTAGATTTCGGTCACTAGTTTTAAAGTCAGATTCATTGATCAATCAAAAAAGAAAAGAGGCTGGGACAAAACCCTCCTTGAAATCGAAAAAGAACGGACCCATTGAAGTTTATGGGGTCCGTTCTTTTTTATATAGGATTTTTTAATTTTAGGAAGAAAAAAAGGATACCTTCTGATAAAATTTAGTCACCACAACAAAAAGTATCGGAGGTATCCTTATGTTTAAAGATTATAACATGAACCAACTGATTTTACCTTTAGATTTAGAAATTAGCTTACAAGAACATGATATTGCTTACGCCGTGCATGATCTAGTCGAAAGCATTCCGAAACAAGCATTTGACAGCTTTTTGCGTGAGACAGGTTGCCCATCTTATCATCCACGGATGATGTTAAAGATCATTTTGTGTGCCTATACACAGTCTGTTTTTTCGGGCAGAAAAATAGAAGGACTGTTAAAAGATAGCCTTCGCATGATGTGGTTAGCTCAAGGTTATAAACCAAGCTATCGCACCATCAATCGATTTCGCGTTCATCCTGAAGTAAAAGAAGTACTACGCCAGTGCTTCGTGCAATTTCGTTGCCAGCTGGTACAAAAACAGCTAATTGATGAAGAAGCCATTTTTATTGATGGAACAAAGATTGAGGCGAATGCCAACAAATTTACATTTGTCTGGCGCAAGTCAGTGGAACGGTATAGTTCAGGTCTTGTAGAAAGGTCCAGTCAGATGTACGAAGAGCTGTTAGAAAAAGAGATCATCCCTGAAATCGAACGGGAAAGTCTGGATGAACTATCTACTGCGGAACTGTCTAAAGTAGTAGAGAAGCTAGATGATACTATCCAAACCTATACAGAAAAGATTAACGCTAGCGAAGATGTCGAGGAACGTAAACAAATTCGCTCGCTACGAAAAGAACCTAAACAATACCGTAAACAATTTCAAGACTTCTTGGATCGAAAGCAGAAGTATCAGCACGATATGAAGATCTTTGGCCATCGTAACAGCTACTCGAAGACGGACCGCGATGCGACCTTTATGCGGATGAAAGATGATTATATGAAAAACGGGCAACTAAAACCGGGATATAATGTGCAAATTGCGACCGAAGGGCAATATACCCTCGCTTTTGACGTGTATCCAAATCCGACCGATACGCGTACACTCATTCCATTCTTAGATACTATTGAACAAGACTTTTTTGAGCTGCCACAGTATATTGTCGCGGATGCCGGTTATGGAAGTGAACAGAATTACGGAGATGTCATTGAAAATCGAAAGCGCGTTCCGCTTATTACCTATAACCAATATCGCAAAGAAAAGAAAAAGAAGTACAAAACCGATCCTTTCAATACAGCGAATTGGGCATATGATGAAACTACGGATACCTTTACTTGCCCAAATGACAGAAAACTCGTGTTCCGCTACCTTTCCAATCGGACGGATCGTTATCAATTCACACGGACGATGAAAGTATACGAATGTGAGGATTGTTCAAGCTGCCCATTGCGCTCTTTCTGTACCAAAGCAAAAGAAGAGAACAATAGGAAGTTGTATGTGAATGAAAAGTGGGAACAGCAAAAAGAATATATTCGTGAAAAGCTTTCAGATAAGAAAACAGGTGAAATTTACGGCAAGCGCAAGATTGACGTAGAGCCAGTTTTTGGATTCTTGAAGGCTAATTTAGGGTTCACTCGTTTCTCCGTAAGAGGAAAGGAAAAGGTGAAAAATGAATTAGCCTTCGGTTTATTGGCAGTGAACTTGAGAAAGTACACTGCCAGGGAGGTAAATGTATAGAAGTCGTACAAGGATTTCTATACAAAAAGGGTTCGATCATCAAAAACCGATGATCGAACCCTTTTTTGGCTCACTTCTGGCTAGTTATGTCCCAGCCTCTTTTTTGTTTTTATTGAATTCCTTTTTTAACCCACTCTGCTACTGTGACCGTACGCTTAGCTTGATATTTAACAGCGGCTTCTACATCTTCAATCATCTCACCAGACGGACCGACTGTAACACTAGTTCCATAAGGGTTTCCACCTGCACCAAAGATTACTGGATCCGAATATCCTGGTGGAACGATAATCGCACCCCAATGCATCATCGAAGTATATAGCGATAAGATGGTTGCTTCTTGACCGCCATGTGGATTTTGAGCCGAAGACATAGCACTTACAACTTTGTTTATAGTCTTTCCTTTTGCCCATATACCACCCTGTGTATCAAGAAATTGTTTCATTTGGGAAGCCATATTACCAAAACGTGTTGGCGTACTGAAAATAATTGCGTCTGCCCATTCAATATCATCCGATGTAGCTACCGGAATATCTTTCGTTGCATCAGCTGTTGCTTTCCATACATCATTGTTTTCAACTACGGATTGTGGAACCAGTTCTTGTACTTTTAAAATTTTCACATCAGCGCCTGCTTCTTTCGCACTTGCCTCTGCCCACTTTGCTAATTGATAATTCGTTCCACCCATACTGTAAAAAATTACTGCTAACTTAACTTTTGACATCCAAACATCTCCTTTAGTTTTATAAATATTGTTTAATTAAAGATTCATACTAAGAGAACCCATTCTTTCTTCCTTTCCCCGTTATTTCTATCACTAATCATCTCCACTCACATAATTTTTATACTAGATTTATTTACATTCCAATTAAGAAAGAGCTGTAATAGTAAAATCATGACTTTTCAGTGAAATCCACAAATTATTTAGCTTACTTAAAAAATTATAAAACCCAAAAATAGACAGCTAGATTTCACTCTAGCTGTCTTACTTATACCTTATGGAAATTCGTACCGTCTGTAGTTTCTGCAACAATGCCAGCACGGATTACAAAGTCTCCGAAGTGTTCACCCTCGTCTCGTTCTTTTGCATATCGTTTTAATATAGGGCCTAGTTCACCTAGTATTTCTTCTTCTCCAATATTTTCACGATAGATTTTGCTTAGGCGCTGTCCTGTGAATCCGCCACCTAAATACATATTATATTTACCTGGTCCCTTACCGATAAAGCCTAGTTCCGCTATCGCCGGACGTGCACATCCATTCGGGCATCCTGTCATCCGCGTCACGATCTCTTCATCGCCAAGTCCAGCTTCATCTAGCAAGCCCTCGATTTTTGTAATCAGTGAAGGTAAATACCGTTCTGCCTCTGCCATCGCTAAACCACATGTCGGCAGCGATACACATGCCATGGAGTTTCTACGTAATGCTGACTGCTCAGCTGGAGACTCCAAACCATACTTCGCAATAATCTCTTCTATATTCTTCTTATTTGAATCAGCTACATCGCCTAGAACTAAGTTTTGATTCGGACTCAGACGGAAATCGCCTGTATGGATCTCTGCAATTTCACGAAGAGCAGTCATCAGTTTATAGTTTTCGGTATCACGCACACGACCGTTTTCAATGAAGAACGTATAATTCCAGCTTGTATTTTCTGCTGGCACCCATCCATAGCGGTCACCATTATGATCAAAGTGATAAGGGCGCGTCTCTTCCAATTCCCAACCTAGACGATTATGAAGCTCTCCAATTAACCAATCAAGTCCGCGAGAATCAATCGTGTACTTGAATCGTGCATACTTTCGTACAGAACGATTTCCGTTATCACGTTGGATCATCATTAAATGCTTCGCTACTTCTACTACTTGATCTGCAGGTACGAATCCAATCAAACGACCTAACTGAGGGTACGTCTGCTCATCTCCATGCGCCATTCCCATACCGCCACCTACAGCAACGTTGAATCCGACTAGTTTTTCGTCTTCGACTATCGCAATCAACCCAATGTCTTGAGAAAATACATCAATATCATTCATTGGAGGTACCGCAATTCCAATCTTGAACTTTCTAGGCAAATACGTCGCGCCGTAGATTGGCTCTACTTCTTCCCCTGCCGTATCCACAACCTTTTCCTCATCCAACCAAATTTCATGATAAGCCGTTGTTTGTGGCAATAAGTCCAAGCTTAATCGCTTCGACCACTCATATATTTCTGCGTGAACTGACGATTGATTTGGGTTCGGGCTGCACATGACGTTTCGGTTGACGTCACCACAAGCCGCAATAGAATCCAGTAACGCGTCATTCATTTCTTGAATATTCTTTTTCATATTCCATTTCAAAATTCCATGCATCTGGAATGCTTGACGTGTCGTTAACTTCAATGTACCATTACCATATTTATGTGCCAGTTCATCCATAACAAGCCATTGCTTTGGCGTAGCGAAGCCGGCTGGTGTCCGCACGCGGATCATGAATTGATAGGCCGGCTCTAATTTTTGACGTTGACGCTCTACCCGTAAATCTCGGTCGTCCTGCAAATAACTTCCGTGGAATTTCATTAGACGGTTATCATCATCTGGAATTCCTGAACTGATGGAATCATTCATCGTTTCAATGAGGTTTCCACGCAAGTAATCACTTTCAATTTTAATTTCTTCTACATCACTCGGTGCTCCATCTTGTATATGGATCGGTTTTGTTGTTGAAGACATGCTTCCACACTCCCTTTCAAATTACTTAATAGACATCTCGCTGATAGCGTTTCTCTTGAACTAACTGTGTGATGAATTGTTCGGCTTCTTCAAGTGATTTACCGCCTTCTTGTTGAACAATTTCCAACAAAGTCGCGTGGACGTCTTTTGCCATGTTCTGTTCATCACCGCACACATAAATCACTGCGCCTTCTTCAATCCATTGATACAGTTCTTGACTCGCTTGTTTCATACGATGTTGTACATATACTTTTTCATCCGTATCACGTGAAAAAGCTACATCGAGGCGTGTTAACGTACCATCCTTCACGTAATTTTGCCACTCAGTCTGATAATAGAAATCGGTCACATAATGCTGATCTCCAAAGAACAACCAAGACTTTCCTTCCGCTCCTGTTTCACTACGTTCTTCAATGAATGAACGGAATGGCGCGATACCCGTACCTGGCCCTATCATAATAATCGGCGTTTCTGAATTAGTAGGTAAACGGAAATTATCATTTTTATGGATATAAATCGGCAATGTATCCCCCGGCTCAAGACTTTCTGCACATTGGATAGAACACACGCCTTGTCTGTCGCGACCATGCGCTTCGTAACGAACAACACCAATTGTCAAATGCACTTCTTCAGGGTTCGCTTCTAGGCTACTGGCAATTGAATATAATCTCGCTGGCAATTTACGAAGAATCCCTACCAGTTGTTGTTCTGAAGCCTCTACTGGTCCGAAGTCCGTTAATGCATCGTATAAGTCCCGTCCGTCGACATACGCACGAAGCTCATCCGCATTTTCTTTATTTAGGATTCGCTTCAACTCTTCTGACTTAGAGTAATTAGACAGTTTTTCAAGTAGCGGTTTAGTTACTACGGTAATCTCTAAGTGATGAAGTAATGCAATACGTAGAGCACGGCGTTCTCCTTGTGAGTTGATTTCCACTGTTTCTTCTGCATTCCAGCTTCCTAACTTAATAATCTCATCGACTAAGTCGGAATTATTCGTTGGAAAAATCCCTACACTGTCACCCGGCTTATATGTCAATCCGGAGCCTTCTAACGAAATCTCCACATGACGCGTCTCTTTATTAGAACCTCGACCGTTTAGATTAATATTTTCAAGTACTTCTGCATTAAACGGATTCGTGCGTGAGTACTGAGTAGATGATGGGCTTTCAACTTCTACACTAGCTGCAGCCGATTGACCGCCAGATTGAATTTCTAATGACACTTCCACCGCTGATAGCCATTGCGCTGCCGGCTCATCATAATCTAAATCACAATCTACTCGTGGTGCTAACTGAACTGCGCCTAGTTCGGAGAGCTTCTGATCGAAATCAGCGCCTGTCTTACAGAAAAATTCGTACGAGCTATCGCCAAGTGCCAATACTGAATAATGAAGATGATCTAGTTTTGGAGCACGTTTTCCATGCAAGAACTCAAAAAATGGTAAGGCTGTATCAGGTGGATCTCCTTCTCCATGTGTACTGACGACAAGCAATAAGTTTTCAATTTTCTTCAGGTTATTCGGTTTGAAATCATTCATGGATTGTATTGTCACTTCAAAAGATTGCTCTTTTAACTTAGCTACTGCTTGTTCCGCAATTCCCTGTCCGTTGCCTGTTTGTGAGCCATAAAGTACGGTTATTTCTTTTACTGCCGTCGGAACTTCGATAGCAGGACGCTCTAATACAGCGACGCCACCGGAAGGCACTGAAGCTGAGCTGACCGCTGTTAAATAACCACTCAGCCAACTTTGCTGTGTTACTGAAATACTTGGCAACAGACGATTGAGCAATTCTACCTGTTCTTCACTGAAAGGACTGTTCGATACTTGTAAAGCCATATTCATCACCCTCACAACTTCTTATATATTTTTCACCAAACAAAATCTGACTAGACTGACAACTATTTTTAAGATGATTTCATTGTATTATTATTAAACCTATTAGTCAAGTAGGTTTTTAATATAATGAAGTGAACTTCTTTGAAATAGAGTGGGTAAAATTTTGTTGGGGGTGGGGATTGGCGCTTCGGAGGGGACGCTTTCCTGAGTCGCCCCTCCTACGCACCAATCCCTTACAATGTGAGTGGATTACACTTTTAGTTGATCATTAAAGTTATGGTTGCAATCTATTTTGATCTTAAAAAAGTTTACGTAAAACAATGGTTCAGACACTACCTACAATGAGTGATAAAAGTACCTTCAATATCAAATTAGGATGTAAGCAGAAGCTGGCGTCGAAGTGCAAAGATGTGCTCCTAACGTTGCGCTTTTACTAGTAAAAGCGCAACGTTACGGCTCTTCCCGCAGGCCCATAGGAAAGCGTCCGCCAGCTGGAGCTTCCATCCCCTCGTACCTACAAAGTAACCAACTCTGATATCCACGTTAAGACCTTGAACTTAAAACCATACAAAAAAGAATGCCCCAGTGAAGTGAAGTCACTTCTGGAGCATTCTTGTTTTGTTAATTCGAAAGCTGTGCTTTGGAATGGTTGCCTGCTTTTCTGACCCAAGCCACCACTACAATAATTACTAGCAACCCAAGCTGTGCCATGATCGTTTCAGTGGTAGGATAAAAACCGATCACATCAATAATTGGCAAGCGCGGTTGCACAGTTGTGTTAATTACATTCGTCAACTGCAACGTATGCAAACTCACACCGATAATTTTAAACGCCAGTACATAAATCAAAATCGTCGCCACTGCGAAGAAGCGATGAATCGGAATGCGGTGGCTTAACTTCATGAAAATAAATGCTACGATCGCCAATATGACAACTGCTAGCAGAATCCCCATCACAAACTCAAGTGTGGACATCTTTGGCGCAATCCCCGCGTAAAACACAATCGTTTCCGCACCTTCTCTAAATACAGAAAGGAAACTGACCGAAGCCATCGCAAGCACGCTCCCTGTAGAAATCGCTTGACCCATTTGCTTGGATATATAACGATTCCATGAAGCCACATTGGATTTTTGATGCATCCAAATTCCAACACCGATCATCAATGCGGCAGCTACAAGTCCGACATAGCCTTCCATCATTTCGCGGTCATTGCCAATCGTGACAGACTGCAATACGGTCGACATCATGATGGCCACTACAATACTAAGCGTAATTCCCGCGCCCGCACCGACATATACCCATTTGCGCATTCCTTGCTGATTGGCATTCGTCAAGAATGTCAGCAACGCCATAATAATCAGCAATGCTTCCAGACCCTCACGTAATAGAATCAAAGCAGAGTCCCAAAAGCTGAAACTGTCATTTGTTTGAAGTAAGGCGATTTGCTGTTTAAAATCTTGCAACTGGCCATCCGCTTTTTCAACATCATAGCCGCTATTCGACAATTGACCGATCATCAACGGTAATTCATTTTCAAGCTGTGTATAAAGTGAAGCGTTTTTCGTACGCACTTCTCCTTCAACATTTGGCCAGATTTGAATGAACTCACGTAATGACTTCTTCGCGTCATCAAGCTTTCCACTTTGTAACGAATCTGAACTTTTATCTAATAATGCAATCAACGTGGTCAAAGAATAATCTTCAGTTGCTGTTTCTTTCAATGTCCCATTGACGAACTGATCAACAATGACAGTCAGATCATCAAACTGCGTACGGTATGCTTCGAGATTTGGTTTTTCTTCCGCTAACGTGATTCGCATGAACGCCATACTCGTTTCAATTGCACCGTATGCTGAAATACTTTGTTCACGCACAGGTCGTTCATTGCGTGTCCATGTGGAAACGAACTGTTGATTAGCTTGTTTGATCTCTTCAAGCGAATCGGACTCAATTGCTTGTTGTAAATCTGCAATCGCAAGTTCCATCGCTTTGCCGAATTTCTCGCGCTCTGCTAGTTCGTCAACTGGATTTTCTGACTTCTCCAGTTCGTGTACCGCTTTGGATAAAGAACTCAATAACTCTCCGCGTGTTGCAGAGTCAGCTTTCAAAGCTTTCTTTAACGTCTTATCGATTTCCTTCGTGTACTCTGAACTCTCCAATTTCTGTTGTTGCCAAATTGATTCAAATTCTTGCAAAGAAGATAATGCTTCTGCATCATTCGCTTTTTTCGTTTGCATGATCGAATCACTGATGGAGATATAGAGATCACTATAATTTGTTTCGGTCTCAGCGAACGCAGGGCGTATCGGTAAAACTATGACGATCAGCATTACTGCTATCCATTTATATAATCGAGAAGAGTGAGTCACCGATAAAGCCCCCCTTTTGGACTCCAGGGAAGCAAGCGAATAATGCACTGCCGCGATGGGTAATATATTCATTTAATTTGTCTTCACGTCCAAAGCTATTTTGAATGGCAATAAATTGTTCAGGTTTTTTTTGGAAGGAGATGAATAGTAAACCGGCATCGAATGTACCTGTCGAATCCATTACACCTGAACTATAGGAGAATGATCGACGGAATATTTTTTGCTTGGACTTCTTCGCTAACCGCACGTGGGAAGCTTCGGAAATGACATACTCCCCTTTTGCATCCTTTTCGTCTAAGTCCACTTCATCCATTTCATGCTTCTTACCAATTGGTGCACCTGTATCCCGATGGCGACCAAATGTTGCTTCCTGTTCCTGCAATGCAGTTCTGTCCCATGTTTCCAGATGCATCTGGACGCGACGAACAGCCATGTATGTTCCATTGGTCATCCAAGCCTTTGATTGACCCGCATCAATCCATGCGACTTCATTCATCTCAGCTTCTTTGGATCCATTCGGATTGACGGAACCATCTTTAAAAGCAAATAGATTTCTAGGCGTTTCTTTTTTCTTACCTTTCATTGGGTACGAATTAAAACCTGCTTGCGTCCATTTTAGTGTTACTTTTCCCGAAGCTGCTCGCACTAAGTTTCGAACCGCATGGAATGCAACTTGCGGATCATCAGCACATGCTTGAATACAAATGTCTCCGCCGGTATACGCAGGATCTAGCTGATCTTTTGGAAAATGCGGTAAATCTTTTAGTTCAGCAGGCTTTTTTGAAGCTAAACCTAATGCATCTTTTTCAAATAGTGACGGACCTACACCAAATGTCAGTGTTAAGTTTGAAGCGTCCAACCCGACTGTTTCTCCTGTATCTTTAGCGGGAATGAGCATATTAGACGTCTGACCATCCATCTCTTCACCATTCATCATGCGTACCGCAATAGGGGTCCACATTTTAAATAGATCCATCAATTCTTGTTGTGAGTTCACCAATACATTTAACGAAGCAAAATATACATAACTTTGACATTCTGTAGCGATCCCTGATTGATGCTTACCGTAGAAATTGATCTTATTTTTCGACCGTGGATTGTCTTCTTCCTCTACCATTCCGAATACTTTGAGAACACTGCCTAGACCTGATGCACCAATCGCAACACCTGCTGCACCTGCTCCTGTATACTTCAACATTTGGCGACGTGAAATTTTCTTATCATAGAATTTTTCTTCATTGTGGTCCGTCATTTTATCACTCCGTTACGATGCCCATCATACTTAATGGCTCACCTAATTGATTTACTGCTTCTGATAACGCTTTAGTATCTTCCTTCGTCAACTCTTCATAAGATATATAGCCACCGTTACCATCTTCATATTCTGCAAGCAACCCGTTGATTGTTTCGAATTTCGACTCAAGTTCGTCGACTAACTGCTGATCTTTCTCTGCCATTTTATCTTTAAAGATTTCAAAGATTTTCTCAGCGCCTTCAATATTTGCTTTGAAGTCATATAGATCCGTATGAGAATAAATTTCTTCTTCTCCTGTGATCTTGGAAGTCGATACTTCATTCAATAAATCGACTGCACCTGTAACCATCAAGTCTGGAGACACTTCCACTGTTTCTACACGTGCGCGCAATTCTTTTGCATCTTTTAGCAACTGATCTGCGACATCTGCATAGCCTTCAGTTGTATTCTCTACCCATAATCCGTATTCGATCTTATGGTAACCCGACCACTCTTCTTCTCCTTGACCTTCTTCTTGAACATCTGCTAAACGCGCATCAATTCGCGGGTCTAAATCGCCAAAGCTTTCGGCAATTGGTTCAGAGCGTTCAAAATACATTCTAGCAATCGGATAGATTCTTTTCGCTTCTTCTATATCTCCTGATTTAACTGCTGTAACAAATTTTTCTGTATCGATAACGAACTCATCCATCTGTTCAAGTGCAAACTCTTTATATGCATCTGTTTCAGCAGTTAGATCTACCGCTTCTGTTACTGCCGGTTCTTTTTCTTTAGGTTCGTCTGCCGTTCCACAGCCCGACAATAGAATTCCTGTCGTCAAGGCGAATGCTGTTACTACTGTTTGTTTCATTTTAATTCCCACTTCCCACGATTTAGTTTGCTGTTATCAATGATAATCGTTCTCAAGTGATAAATCAATAGGGATTTTAAGGAGATATATGTATATTTCTAGTACTTATTGTGTTTTTAGAAAATTTAAGAGATACTATATTCAACTAGACATTTTTCTATTCGGGTATTTCTATACTTTTTAGATTTTTGTAACAAAAATCACTTTCTTTCGTCTACTAAGTAACCATTATGAAGGGAGGAAATCAATGTGAAAAGAAAAATCAGCAAGCAACAATTTAATTTCTTGCAACGAGAATTTTCTTTTCTACAACAGCATGGCAAGATGGAAGCAGCAGATGCCGACGAAATGCTCTCGCTTTACGAATCTAAAGGCGGCGCTAATTTCGTGAGAATCCTACTGGCTTTCGGAGCTATATTAGTAGGGATAGGAATACTAAGCTTCATCGCAGGCAACTGGGCAGGACTTACGCCATTCTTTAAGTTTGGATTAATTGTTGTCGGCATGATCTTGGCGTACTTCGCAGGATATAAGCTGGAAAATGATTATGAACGAACATCTCGCAGTATGTACTACATCGGTGCTGCCATTTTTGGAGCAGGAATATTTCTGATTGGCCAAAGCTTTCATTTGCAACATACGGTGTATACCGACTTCCTTTTATGGGGTGTTGGAATCTTACCGTTAGCTTATTATCTTAAGGATCAATTGCTCGCAGTATTTGCTAGTGCATTTTTTATTATCTACAGCTTTAGCGCTTTTACAGCTTATGAAGCAGGAAGCTTTGGTCCTTTCTGGCTACTCCTACTGATTCCTGTATTGTTCTGGATGAATGAAACTCGATTTGGTAGAAAGAGTTCATTGTTTGTTATGAGTGTTTTACTAAGCGCGGCTTTCATCGTCAATATGCTAGAGTTTTTCCACGTCGATGAATGGATTTCTATACTGATTGTCTTTGTACTAGGGGTGCTCCTTGCACTCGCACCCTTCAAACATTATCGTACAGAGTCCTCCTGGACGGGTTCCATACTATTTGGTATCACAGGTATTATGCTAACATTCCCATTCGTTTGGGATGGGTTACGATTTGGTGATCCCGCTCCCTATATTTTCACTGCCCTATTCGTTGTCTTGTTGGTGTATTTATTGAAGAAAGGCAGCTTACCCGCTATCTTGATCACGTGTGCGTTAATCTATCGCTATTACACGGATATCACATACGACTTTATGCCAAAATCATTATTTTTCATCGTAGGCGGTTTGTTGCTAATCGGTTTTGGATTCTGGTTTGAAAAATCACGACGAGAGACGGTGAAACGTCATGAAGAATAAACGGAATCTATTCCTTGTTGCCTTAATCGTCCCCATCATCCTCCTTTTAGCGATGACTTGGAAGCCTTTGTATACAGTGAATACGGGTAAAACGATCACACTGGAAACCGTACCTGTCGACCCACGCGATATTCTATACGGTGATTATGTCAGTCTTCAGTTTGCGATTGAAGAATTCACAAAAGACGATCTAGACCCAGCGCTTATTAAAGAGTTTTCCAAACACGATACCGGAAGGCTTACGGTATATGCCGTGTTAGAACAAGAAGAGGGAGATCTTTACGGATTGAAGACGGTCACACATAAGAAACCAAATGACGGATTGTTTTTGAAGGGCGATATGTATTACTACAGTGAATTCAATAATAATGAAAATCAAACGTATTTCGCCAATTTCCTTCCTGACCGTTACTATGTAGCAGAAAACACTGGTATGCAGTTGGAGGACCTTTCACGCAAAGGGCAGTTGATTGCTGATGTAAAGGTTCGTGATGGTTTTGCCGTGTTGGAAAATGTACGCCCGAAGTAGATTGCTGTAGTAGAGAATTGTAAGCCGTTGCTGGAAATCGTGGATTAGCGATTTCTAGTGGCGGTTTTTTTGTGCAAATATAGTAGTTTGATTGGCTATGTACGTGGGGCGGGCATTGGCGCCACTTCAGCGGTAGTGGATGGCTTTAGAACGTTCTATAGTGTGTAGGGCAGTTCAGGTAGTTTTTTTTCGAGTACACGGGGAAGGTGTTCGTACAAGTAAGTAGGATACGATTTTAGGTAGTTGTTTTACGAACCCTTTACTTTTCCTTGTATTTTGCAGAGGTAGTAGTTTGACTGGCTATATAAGTGGGGCGATCATTGGCCCCACTTCGGCGGTGGTGGATGGCTTCCGCAATGAGCCAGTCAGGAAGTGCGCCTGGCTGGCTCATTGCTACGCCTACCACGTGCAGCCGCCTACGTTAGATTATGTGTAGGGCAGTTCGAATACTTGTTTTGCAAGAATAGAAACTAGTACCACCCAGTTACTGGTTTTATCTACTATAAACCACAACCTGACTTGGTAAGTACTCAGTAGCGCAGGCACAACTGCGGGGTCGGCCGTGGCCATGAGACAGCTAGCAGCCCCACCGCTAGTTGGCTCATGGCTGGAGGCAATCCCCCACGTGCCTGCGCGAGTCCAAAGCATGACCCTCACTACTTTCAATGAACAAGCCAATGTCGAGCGATGATCCAATCTATCTGTTACGTACTTTTCCAACACCGAAGAAAGGTATCGCCGATTCACTGGTCTTCATCTACTATAAACCACAACATAACTTGGTAAATACTTAGTAGCGCAGGCACAACTGCGGGGTAGGCCGTGGTCATGAGACAGCTAGCAGCCCCACCGCTAGTTGGCTCATGGCTGGAGGCAATCCCCCACGTGCCTGCGCGGCTTCAAAGCATGACCCTCACTACTTTCAACGACAAAGCCTAACTCGAGCCACGATCCAATCCACTCCTCCAATGCCTAAGCCCACTTCGAGCAACGCTCCCACCACCTAGGTCCATCGCCTATTTCTTAGGCACTTTCTATCACCGCCTTGAATTTGTAACTATTTATTCAGTTTACACACTATCCAAAACTACTATTTCTGAGTATAATTTAGGTAATTCACAGAAGGAGCTGGAGCTGACCTTGAAGCCTATTTCGAAATTAGCATCTAAAATTTTAGTCATAGTCCTCTTTATCACGGCGATCGCTGCAGGAGTCACTTGGAACTACTTACAACCAACTGGAGGAAAAGAGATAACCTTTGCCCAGATGGAAAAATTAATAGCAGAACAATCAGGTGGTAGTGTTTTATTGAATGAAACGGCTGACGGGAAGTTATCTGTTACTGTGGATAACACTACTTACAGCACAATGGTCCGTCCGCAAAGTACACTAGTAGACGACTTAGTACAAAAATATAATGTGTCTTATCAATACAAAGCAGCAAGTTCAGCTAGTGGCTGGATTTTCGGAGGGCTAGTATTAGCTGCCCTACTAACACTGTTTATCCTTCACAAAAAAGGGAAACTCAATATCGGTGCATCGGGTATGAAGCATCAAGCCTCAAAAGCTACTCCTCTTCCGGATATTACAATGAATGACATTGGCGGAATCCCTGAAGAAATGAAAGAGGAAATTCTCCAGACATTAGAAGTATTTAAAAATCCAGGAGTTGCGAAAGATATGGGCATTGCATTGCCTCAAGGGATTTTACTGTACGGACCTCCTGGAACAGGTAAAACATTACTGGCCCAAGCTATCGCAAATGAAATAGGCGCACTTTTCTATTCTTCAAGTGGTGCAGCTTTCACCGAACTATTTGTCGGAGTCGGCGCTTCACGTGTACGTACACTTTTTCAAAATGCCCGTAAACAAGGTCCTGCCGTTATCTTTATAGATGAAGTAGATGCGTTGGCTGGTAAACGAAAAGAGCACGGCGGTGAAGAATCTGAGAAGACATTGACGGAATTACTCGTTCAACTCGACGGCGGTAATGATAACGATGGGATCTTATTCATTGCGGCGACAAACAGAAAAGATATGTTGGATGATGCATTCTTGCGTCCTGGACGTATTGACTTCACATTTAACGTTCAACTACCAGATACTAAAGGACGTCGTGAAATTATCGACATTCATACTAACGGCAAAGGGTTAGCTGCAAATGTAGCCGCCTCTCTCGACACCTTAGCGGAAAGCACATCCGGCTTCTCTGGGGCAGAAATCAGTGGCTTGTTTGAAACAGCTAGTCGCCGCGCTATGAGAGAAGGACGTAAACTCATTGAAAAGCATGATTTAGATTTTGCAATTGACCGGACAATACTTGGAAATACAGCTCGTACGTTAAACGATCAGGAAACGAAACGTCGGGTAGCCATTCACGAGTCGGGGCACGCTATAATAGCCGCTATCACTAAGCCGGGTTCTGTGAGAAAAGCAACCATCATTCCACGAGGGCAAGCTCTAGGCTATGTAGCCCCTATTCAGAAGGAACTGCATCTATCGACAGCTAGTGAATTGCTTGATCAAGTTAGTATGATATTAGCGGGCGGTATTGCAGAACGTCTCTATTTAGGTGAACACAGCATTGGTGTGGGTGGCGACGTCGAACAAGCCAAAGAAATTCTTGAGCGTATGGTGAATACCGGACTGTTCCAAGAAGGTTTTTCATTGATTTTCAATAAAGCGGAAAAAGAAGAAAAAATGCAGATGTTATTTAATCAGGCTGCAAAAAAAACCGAAACCCTTATTAAAGAAAATGCTTATCAATTTGAGGAACTGGTCAACGCGCTTTATAAAGAAGAAACACTTGAAGGTGACGAAGTACAGCGTATCGTTGAGTTGCCAACTCCAAAAGAAGCAGTAGTATTTATATAAAAAACCGAAAAAGAGAGGCCCTTAAAGTCATAACGGGGCCTCTCTTTTTTGTATGAGATCAAAGAATAGCTTTACAGATTAGGGTAATGACTTCTTCGACAGCTCTGTTTTTTTGTCCACTATGTGAGCACGGCAGGATCAATAACGACGTTTCTCTACTTCCATTGGCCACCCATTCTTAATTCGCAAAGAAATCAAAGGTTCTGGAACGGGTCCATGGTGTCGAATATTGCGTAACGAGAAATTCTTATAAAGTACTTTCAAAATCAGTGTCGCTTCAAGCATCGCGAATCTCGAACCGATACAACTACGTGAACCGCCACCGAATGGGAAATAGCTAAATGGCGAATACTTGTTACCTACCGCAAAACGATCAGGATCAAACATCTCAGGATTCGGGAACACTTTTTCATTACGGTGAACTGCATACGGACAGATCATAAAAGTGCTTCCTTTTTTAAAAGCCCTACCAAACATCTCAACAGGTTCGTCCAGTTCACGATAAATCAGCCAAGCGGGAGGATAAAGCCGCAAGCCCTCTTCAATAATTTGTTGTGTATACGGTAATTCCCGCATCCAATTGAACGGATTCCCTGTAAGTTTAGCTGTGGTCAGCTCTTCCAATAAACGTTTTTCCACTATTGGATGTCCTGCTATTTCTGCAATAATCCAACCTAATAAATTAGCCGTCGTCTCATGCCCAGCTAGTAACATCGTCATCATCTGATCGCGTACTTCCTTATCAGATAAACTATTTCCATCCTCGTCTGTTACCGCCATCATCATGCCGAGCAAGGAATCTTTGAACCACTCAGGATGCTCTTTTGCAGCAGCTAACACATCGTCAATCATAGCTTCAAGTGTTTGAATCGCTTCTTTATGCTTCAAATTCGCAGTAGTCGGAACAGAAGCAGGAATCATCACAGGACTAAATAAGATTTTGACACTTTGTTCTATCGTTGTCGTAACTGCATCCGCGAGCTTCTTCTCTTCTGCTGAAACATCTGTCGAAAACATTGTACGTGTAATGATCGATAGCGTCAGACGCATCATGACAGTATGTATATCGACTTCTTGTTCATGCTCTAAACGTTCAACTACCTTTTCTGTTTCGTCGATGATTGCATAAGCATAGCGCTCCATTACATCTTTATAAAATGCAGGTTGAATATATTTTTTCTGCGTTGCATGACGCTCACTTTCCGTAGTCAGCAAACCTTCCCCCACTGTTCGTTGCAATACTGTCGTTGTTCTTCCTTTAATAAATGACTGATCTTGGCGTACTAAAATTTCACGAATAGCTTCTGGGCTGTTAACAACAAAAGTCGGAGAAATTCCTGTCTTCAATGAAATCACATCACCGAGCGGTTGAACACGTGTAAAGAATCTGATTGGATCACGCACGAATTCCAAGTAATTTTGTAAACGTGGTGTCGCAATGTCTTGTACAGTAACCATAAACTCTCCTCCAAAGTTAACATAATGTACTACTTCCCCATCCCCTGTATGTACGCAGTGTTTCTGGATATGCTAAGAAAAAGGAGGTGGATCAATTGGCAAAAGACGTATTATGTGAAGTAACGAACTGTCATTTTTGGGAATCAGGTAATCAATGTGGTGCAGATGAAATCAAAGTGGTCTCGCGAAAAGGTAGAAAAGCGAAAGATATTGCCGAAACAGATTGCGGTACGTTCATTCCAAAGGGATGATCCACCAAGTAGCAGCCTCGCTTTTTATGCTTGGCTGCTTTTTCATTGTAAAACTGGACGTCTACGCATCGCTTCCCAGTTAACTGCAATAACACTTAGAACTGCAATCAACCCACCCAATGTAGATAATCCACTGGGTAGTTCTTGAAGCCATATCCAGGCAATGATAATGGCAACGACTGGTTCTATATAGAGTAAACTTGAAACCGCGCCCGCATCTGCAATCGACAGTGCAGTAGCCCAAGTCACATAAGCGATTGTTGCAGGAATAACTCCCATATAGATCGTTGATAATGTAGCTTCCAATGTAGCCCCTTGGATTTCATTGAAAAGACCGGGTGTGAAATAAAGAAACGGCAATGTACCTGCCCATGTGAAGTAAGCTGTCAATTCGACAGGCGTGTACTGTTTAAATAAAGGTTTTTGGAAGACGAAAAATATAGACGTGGAAATAACGGCTACTATTATAAACCATGCGCCTACTGAAACTTCTAGTGTGGCTTCTGAACTTCCTATCGTAATCAATGCCACACCCGACAAACCGATTGCCATGCCAATCCAGCCCAATCGACTGATTTTTTCACTTAAGAAAATTACCGCAATAATGGAAGTGAAAATTGGTACTGTTGCGATGAACAGACCGGCAGTACCGGCCGATACGGTTTGCTCTCCGTATGTTAGACCAAAGTGATAAATACTAATTCCTGCAAAGCCGAGCAACATAATCTTCCATATATCTTGTTTTGCGGGTATACGAATTTTCGTTCCTGGCCATAGTGCATATAAAATAAATACTAGTGAAGCAACTAAAAACCGTGTCAACACCAAGTGCCCAGGAGAATAACCGCCTAGCAAGCTCACACGTATGGCCGCGAAACTTGAGCCCCATGCAATAACTGTAAACAAACCTAAGTAGAATGCTTTCTTATTCATATATGAACCTACCCTGTGGAGAAATTACATAGCAAACATAACTCATTTCAACTTGAACGTAGCAGTACAATGAGCTACTAATTCATCTTTCTCATTGAATAACGTTCCTTCAACCAAAGCAGTTGAACGTGTCCTGTTGATCACAGCTGCTTTTGAATGCACCGCTTCTTGAACGACTGGTTTTAGAAATTGTGTTGTCATCTGAATGGTCATGACATCATTTGCACCCATCGAGCGGCAAAGCATTCCCATAGTCGTGTCAAGAATGGACATGTACATCCCACCATGAATAGTTCCGCGTACATTGTCATAGTGTTGACTATAAGGTAAATATAATTCCACATGTCCTGCTTCTAATTTTTGCGTTTGCAGACCTGCAAATTTCCAAAAAGGACTTGTCTCGAAATCTTGTCGAACTTGTTCCAAGTATTCCACTGTCGTATCGTTCATTTCATTACCTCCAAAAATGTAGTCTTTGTTCTTTATACCATATCGTAAAGACGATCTATCGACAATTCAAATCATTCTTCCTAACGATTTAAAGCAAATGTTTTTTTATTCTTTTCAATAAAAAGTATATATTTTTTATTCTTTTTCCTTTATAATGAAATCAATTTCATAAGTTTTTTAATTTAGGAAGAGTACCTGTGAGCATTATGCCAACCCAATCACCTGTTATGTAATGGAAGAGAGATCCCTCTTTTCTTATATCAACAAGCGAAACAGAGTAAAGGTCCCTCTCCAATCTGTCATGTTTGTATTATTTCATGTGGATTGGAGAGGGACTTTTTTATGTGAAAATGGTTTTTAAATATTTTATATAGAAAGGACGGATGTTTCGGTTGGAAAATAAGCTGAAGCTCTACGGCTTTAACAACCTCACCAAAACTCTTAGCTTCAACATTTACGATGTAAGCTATGCAAAAAGTAGAAGAGAGCAAAGTGAGTATATCGCCTATATAGATGAGCAATACAATTCAGAACGTTTAACGAAAATTCTCTACGATGTCACCGAAATGATTGGTGCACATGTTTTGAATGTCAGTAAACAAGATTACGATCCTCAAGGCGCAAGTGTAACGTTAATGATTTCAGAGGAAAAATTCCCTGCATCACAAATTGATCCTTCTTGTAATCAAGGCGCGATCCCCATCTTGCCAGATAAGGATTCCGTCGTCAGTCATTTAGATAAAAGTCACGTAACGGTTCATACGTATCCCGAGTATCATCCGGATAACTCTATTGCGACGTTTCGTGTAGATATAGATGTGTCAACGTGCGGAGAGATTTCTCCTTTGAACGCGCTTGACTACCTAATCGGAAGCTTTGACTCGGATATCATTACCGCTGATTATCGCGTGCGTGGATTTACACGTTCAGTCGACGGTAAGAAGTTATTTATGGATCATGCTATGACATCCATTCAGGATTTTATTGATCAAAAGACGTTGGATAAATATGACGCAATCGACATCAATGTGTATCAAGCAAATATTTTCCACACGAAGCTACTCATTAAAGAAATCGATTTACAGGATTACCTATTTAACAAAGATGTTTCAGAATTACCGCCAAAAGAACGCCTTCAAATCTCTCATAACCTGCGCAAAGAGATGATTGAAATCTATAGCGGCTCGAATGTCTATGAAAATGAGTGAGGAGAGACCATTGAAATTATCACAACATCGCGTTCCAATTATGGAAGCATTGCAGCAATATCAAGAAGCACGTGTCGTTCCTTTTGATGTTCCCGGTCACAAACACGGTCGAGGCAATAAGGAACTTGCCAATTTCCTCGGGGAGACTTGCTTACATCATGACGTGAATTCCATGAAACCTCTTGATAATTTATGTCACCCCGTTTCTGTCATACGTGAAGCAGAAGAACTGGCGGCAGACGCTTTTGGCGCGAAGCATGCCTTCTTGCTTGTGAATGGGACAACCTCTGCTGTCCAAGCAATGGTTATGACTGCTTGTAAAGCTGGAGAAAAAATCATTATGCCGCGAAATGTCCATCGTAGTGCAATTAATGCTTTGATTTTAAGTGGCGCTATTCCTATCTATGTAAATCCTGGAGTGCAAGAAGAACTTGGCATTCCACTTGGCATGGCCGTAGATGAAGTAAAAAAAGCAATTGTGGATCATCCGGATGCTAAAGCGATTCTCATTAATAATCCTACCTATTATGGGATCTGCTCCAATCTGCAAGCCATTACCGATTTGGCACATGCACACGGGATGCTTGTATTAGTAGATGAAGCCCATGGAACGCACTTTTATTTCAACGATAAACTGCCAGCTTCCGCCATGTCTGTCGGCGCGGATATGGCCTCTATCAGCATGCATAAGTCTGGTGGATCATTGACACAAAGCTCATTTCTATTGATAAATAATGAAGTAAGTGAAGGCTATACGCGACAGATCATTAACCTCACGCAAACAACGAGTGGATCATACCTCTTGATGTCATCACTGGATATTTCACGTAAAAATCTTGCGCTACACGGTCAAGAAATCTTCGATAAGGTGATCGAAATGGCGCAGTATACGCGTGATGAAGTCAATAAAATCGGCGGCTACTATGCTTATTCTAAAGAATTGATCAACGGCGATACCATTTATGACTTCGATGAATCTAAACTATCTATCCATACGAGACAAATAGGTCTGGCTGGCATTGAAGTGTATGATATCTTGCGTGACGAATACGATATTCAAATTGAATTCGGAGATGTAGCGAATCTCCTAGCTTATATTTCTGTCGGTGATCGGACACTTGATCTGGAACGATTGGTTGCGGCTTTAGCAGAAATCAATCGACGCTATAAGAAAGATCCAAGTTCATTATTCGATCATGAATATATCACTCCAGACATCGTCCAGTCGCCACAGCGTGCCTTTTATGCAGAGAAAGAATTGCTTTCATTAACTGAATCTTCAGGTCGCGTAGCAAGTGAATTCGTCATGTGCTATCCTCCAGGCATTCCGATCTTGGCACCTGGGGAACGCATCACTGATGAAATCATCGACTATATAGACTACTGCAAGGATAAAGGTTGTTTCCTGACAGGTACCGAGGATTCTAAAGTTGATTATATTAATGTAGTGAAGGAGGACGTCTGATGAATTTATGGTTTACCGAAGATCACTCACCACACATTCGTTTATCCTTTCGCGTAGAAGAACATCTTTATACTGCGACAAGTGAATTTCAGAAAATTGATGTCTTCCAGACGACTGAGTTCGGTAGAATTTTGACACTTGATGGATATGTCATGGTGACGGAGAAAGACGAATTCATTTATCACGATATGATTGTTCATGTCCCAATGGCTACAAATCCTACAATCGAAAAAGTGTTAGTTATCGGTGCTGGTGATGGGGGTACCGTGCGGGAACTGACGCGCTATCCGACAATCAAACAAATTGATATGGTCGAAATAGATGAGCAAGTTGTACAAGTATGCCAGAAGTTTTTACCGCAAACCGCAGCACAACTTACGGATCCACGCGTTACACTGTATTTTGAAGACGGATTAAAATTCGTCCGCCAGCAAGAGAATGCGTACGATCTGATCATTGTTGATTCCACCGATCCATTCGGTCCCGGAGAAGGTCTTTTCACGAAGGAGTTTTATGGCAATTGCTATAAAGCACTAAACGAACAAGGTATTCTTGTGAATCAACATGAAAGTCCTTTCTATGCGGAAGACGCGCGCGGTATGCAACGTGCACATAAAAGCATTACAGGGTTCTTCCCCGTTTCAAAAGTCTATCAAGCACATATTCCCACGTATCCGTCTGGACATTGGTTATTCGGATTTGCTTCAAAGAAATATGATCCAATAGAAGACTTGGATGCAGATGCTTGGAATACAATTGGTTTACAAACAAAGTATTATAATCCCAAACTACATGTCGGCTCATTCGCCTTGCCGAACTATGTAAAGGAGTTACTGATTCATGCTGAATAAAAACATAGAAACATTTTTAGGTTTCGAAGGAGACTATGAAGATTCTTCATTCGTAATTTTCGGTGCTCCTTTTGATTCCACTACTTCTTTCCGTCCCGGGACGCGCTTTGCCAGTAAAGTGATGCGCAGTGAGTCTTTCGGTCTCGAAACGTATAGCCCCTATCAAGACGCAGATCTAACAGATTATGCATTGTTTGACGGAGGCGATCTAGAACTGAGTTTCGGGAATACGGAACGTGCACTGGAGCAAATTGAAGAATTCACTTCACTTGTTCTACATGACGGAAAAACGCCTTGCATGATCGGCGGCGAACATTTAGTTACTTTGGGTGCCGTACTTGCTGCAGCGAAAATGTATCCTGATCTGCATGTCATCCAATTCGATGCACACACTGACTTGCGCGATGATTATTTGGATCAACGCCTGTCTCACGCAACGGTTATTCGTAGAATCTGGGACTTGCTTGGAGACGATAAGATCTTCCAATATGGTATTCGTTCGGGAGACCGTCCTGAATTCGAGTGGGCGGCTAAGCAGCATGTGTTCATGAATAAATTTAATTTCGACGGCCTCGAAGACACAGTTAAGAAACTGCAAGGTAAACCCGTCTATTTGACGATTGACTTGGACGTACTGGATCCTTCCGTGTTTCCCGGAACCGGTACACCCGAAGCTGGCGGCGTAAGCTTTGTTGAACTGCTAAAAGCTATTTTGACAGTCAGCGGTTTGAATATCGTTGCTTGTGATATCAATGAATTGTCCCCTGTTTACGATCAAAGCGGCGCCTCAACTGCCGTAGCTTGTAAAGTGTTACGTGAATTAACGATTGCTATAAATAAAAATAACTAATTTGGTGGTGTCTTTAATGGGAAGAGCATTAATTATTGGAGCAGGCGGCGTAGCAAGTGTCGTCGTGCATAAGTGTTGTCAAGTACCAGATGTATTTGAAGAAATCTGTATTGCAAGCCGTACAAAGTCAAAATGTGATGCATTGAAAGAAAAGCTCGATGGTGGACGTACGAAAATTCAAACTGCACAAGTAGATGCAGATAATGTGCCTGAACTTGTTGCATTAATTAATGAATTCAAACCTGATATCGTCATCAACGTCGCACTACCTTATCAGGACTTGACGATCATGGATGCATGTCTTGAAACAAAAGTCGACTATCTAGATACAGCAAATTACGAGCCGCTTGATACAGCCAAGTTCGAATATAAATGGCAGTGGGCTTATAAAGAGAAGTTTGAAAAAGCAGGTATTACAGCACTGCTTGGTAGTGGTTTCGACCCTGGCGTAACTGGCGTATTCTCAGCTTACGCACTGAAGCATTATTTCGATGAAATCCATACAATCGATATCGTCGATGCAAACGCTGGCGATCACGGATATCCATTCGCAACTAACTTCAATCCAGAAATCAATATTCGTGAAATCACTGCAAACGGGCGTTACTACGAAAAGGGCGAGTTCATCGAAACAAAGCCTCTTGAAGTAAAACGCGTCTATGACTTACCTGAAATCGGTCCGAAAGACGTTTACTTGTTATACCATGAGGAACTGGAATCTTTGGCGAAAAACATTACAGGTGTCGAGAAAATCCGTTTCTGGATGACTTTCTCTGAAAAGTATTTGACGCATTTACGTGTATTAGAAAACGTTGGCATGACATCTATCGAACCTATTGAATTTAACGGTCAGCAAATAGTTCCACTTCAATTCCTAAAAGCTATATTACCGGATCCTGCTTCTCTTGGTCCGCGCACGAAAGGTAAAACGAACATCGGCTGTATTTATCAAGGTATAAAAGACGGCGAGCCGAAAACTTATTACGTCTACAATATTTGCGATCACCAGGAATGCTATCGAGAAGTAGGATCACAAGCAATTTCCTATACAACAGGTGTTCCAGCAATGATTGGCGCCATGATGATGTTAACAGGTAAATGGAAAAAGCCAGGTGTCTTCAATATTGAAGAATTCGACCCAGATCCATTCATGGAAGCATTGAATGAATATGGTTTGCCGTGGCATGAAGATTTCAATCCAACTCTGATTGACTGAGGTGAATATTATGAACTTTGATGTACATGCTGTCCCTTCGCCTAGTTATGTTGTGGAGGAAAAATTGCTTATCTCTAACTTAGAAAAGATGAAATCCATTATCGATCAAACAGGATGCAAGATCTTACTTGCACAAAAAGGATTTTCGATGTTTAACGTCTATCCTTTACTGGGGCAGTATTTGCATGGGGTGACTTCAAGTGGTTTGTTTGAAGCACGTCTCGGTTATGAAGAAATGGGGAAAGAAGTGCACACGTATGCCCCTGCCTTCCAAGAAGACGAATTTGATGAAATCCTTAGCTATTCCGATCATTTAGTATTTAATTCATTTGCGCAGTGGAAGAAGTTTAAGGATCGTGTTCAGAAGCACGACAAATCGATTGCATGTGGTATCCGAATCAATCCTGAGTACTCGGAAATTGAAGTCGACATGTATAACCCATGCTTCGATTACTCACGATTTGGTGTAACTTTAGAAAACTTTGAACCTGACGAACTTGATGGTATTAGTGGCCTACACTTCCATACGATGTGTGAACAAAACTCGGATACATTATGGCGGACAATCCAAATTATCGATGAAGAATTTGGTCCTTATTTAGAGAAGATGAAATGGATCAATTTCGGTGGCGGTCACCACATAACGCGTGCTGATTATGACATTGACGCATTGATTCGTAGCATTCGTTTCATGCAGGACAAGTATGGTCTTGAAGTGTACTTGGAGCCAGGCGAAGCTGTCGCATTGAACACAGGCTTCCTTGTCGCCACAGTACTTGATACCATGCAAAATGGTATGGACATTGCCATTCTCGATACATCAGCGGCTTGCCATATGCCAGACGTACTGGAGATGCCTTATCGACCAGAGATTATTGGAGCAGGCACGGCAAATGAAAAAGCCTATACATATCGATTAGGTGGCCCAACTTGTCTGGCTGGTGATGTAATTGGTGATTATTCATTCGATCAGCCGCTGAAGCCAGGCGATCGACTTGTATTCTGTGACATGGCACACTATTCCATGGTGAAGAACAATACGTTCAACGGAGTTAATCTTCCGTCCATCGTTCTTCATACGGTGGATAATGAAATTAATGTCGTGAAGCAATTTGGTTATGAGGATTTTAGGCAGCGCTTGTCTTAAAAGCAATGAGTGGGAAAAGCGAGAACAAGTTCCTAACTACTAATCAAAATTACATCATTTTCTATACTCCATTAAACTATTTCTTTTAAGACATAAAAACCCGATTCGCTGAAAAATGCGAATCGGGCTTTTACACTTTGATACAAATAAGTAATGCGTAAAAGTCTATATTACATCAAGATCTTATTAAGATTATTATTCAACTAAATGATACTTTTTATATTCCGCTCAAGTTAGAATAGTAAAGATGCTTGCCTTCCCCTATCCCGCTCTTAAAACTACTACTCACCACTCACAGTAAGAAGAATCCAATACCCATGATTAGATAAGCTGAGAACAGCACGAGCCCTTCAAACCAGTTCGACTCGCCATCTTGACATATATTGACGACTAGCAAGGTGGCGGTAATCATGGCGATTAACTCTGGCCAAGTGAATACGAGCGGCATTGCAGTTGGCATCATCAAGGAAATCAGTACAAGAACCGGCGCTACAAACATTGCCACTTGCAATGTAGAACCAATCGCGATTTCAACTGAAATATCCATTTTATTCTTCATCGCCATCGTGATCGCTGATGAATGCTCTGCCGCATTTCCAACGATAGCAACAATGATGACACCGATAAATAACTCCGTCCAGCCAAACTTCTCACCTAACGTACCAAACGTATGCACTAGCTTCTCTGAAACAAATGCGACCGCTACTGTCGAAATCATCAATACTAATATAGCTTTCTTTTTCGTCCACTCTGGAACTTCATCCGTTTCGTGATCTTCAGAACCGTAAACACCACGGTGAGTAAATAATTTAAATACTAGGCCAGCTAAATAAATCAGAATAAGTATGATCGAAATACCAATACTTAGATGTAGTTCAGTTTTCGTATCCATCGTCATCGAAAATACTTCCGGAATCACGAATGCAACAACTATTGCAAACACTAGTAGCGCAGAGTTGAACCGTGCATCATAAATACTGAAATTCTGTCTTTTATGTTTCAGACCACCCGCGAAAAATGATAGCCCGAGAACTAATAATAAGTTTCCTAAAACAGAACCTGTCAACGATGCCAGTACGATTGCAATCAATCCGGCTTTTAACGTAAATATAGAAATGATAAGTTCTACCGCGTTACCGAATGTGGCATTTAACAAACCACCAATTCTTGGACCACTAACAATTGCCAAGCTTTCTGTAGCTCTTCCTATGAATGCAGCCAGAGCAACAATACTATAACAACATAGCGCAAACATCCATAAATCGGACCAATTCAAAAAAGACGCTAAAAACACTAAAGGTACACCAGTGAACGCCATTACAGTAAATACTTTATTCAGTGTCTCCACCTCGTTTCAAAATCAATTTGTTATCATCTTTCCCTTTTACTAGCGTAAATAAACTGGTTAAAAAATGGTTGATCATCGGAATGAAGATCAACCAAATAACTCGTACATAAATTACCGCTTATTCGTATTCAAAAAAGATGGAGGAGAGTCTGTAAATAAGACTCTCCTCCATCCACTATCATGATCTAGATTATATCCGTCAAAAAAATATAGCTTAACTTTTCATTTTGGGATCCAATGCATCACGTAAACCGTCACCCATGAGGTTAAATCCTAAAACTGTGAGCATTATGGCAACCCCAGGGAAAATCATTGTCCATGGAGCATTTTGCAGATAATCCTTAGAGTCAGCTAACATCTTCCCCCACTCTGGATAAGGGGCTTCCGCTCCTAGTCCTAGGAATCCAAGTGCTGCTGCTTCTAAGATAGCTGTAGCAACCGCCAATGTACCTTGAACGATAACAGGTGCCATTGAGTTAGGTAAAATATGCGAAAATAGGATTCTGAAATCTTTCATTCCAATTGCCTTTGCAGCTGTAATATACTCATCTTCTTTAATACTCAATACTTTAGACCGTATCAATCGTCCAAAGTTCGGTACGTTAATGATCGCAATTGCAATTAACGCGTTACGTAAACTCGGTCCTAGTACGGATACAATCGCAATTGCCAATAAAATAGAAGGGAATGCGAGCATAATATCGAATATCCTCGAAATAATGGTATCAATCCAGCGACCATAATAACCCGCGATAATTCCTAGGAAACTACCTACTACAATCGAACCTACTACCGAGAAAAATCCAACAGTTAGAGAAATTCGTGCACCGTGAATAATACGTGAGAAAATATCACGGCCGAAATCATCCGTACCGAACCAGTATTCTGACGAAGGAGGTTGCAGTCGATCTGTCATTAATTGTTCGTTGATGCCTTCTTTCGTGACAAGGGGTCCGAAGAGTGCGAGCAGTATAAAGAATATGACAATGACTGCGCCCACAACCGCCACTTTACTTTTACGAAAACCTACCCAAGCTTCCCGCCAAGGTCCTGTTGTTTTTTCTAATTCTGCTTCTACTACTCCATCTACCTTAGGCGTAAATTCTGACATGAACTGTTCCTCCTTCCTCAATCATACTTAATCCTCGGATCGATCAGTCCATACAATAGGTCGACGATGAGATTGATCATGACAAAGATAAATGCAACGATGAGTATACCTGATTGAATAACAGGATAATCTCTAAAGTTGATTGCGTCATAGATATAGCGTCCGATTCCAGGCCAAGCGAAGATTGTTTCCGTCAGAATAGCTCCACCGAGCAATAAACCTATCTGCAAACCAATAACTGTCAACACAGGAATGATCGCATTTTTCAACGCGTGCTTATATACTACCCAGAACATTTTCTGACCTTTTGCTCGCGCTGTACGAATATAGTCCGAACGCATAACTTCCAACATGCTCGAACGTGTCATTCGGGCGATAATCGCCATTGGAATGGTTGCGAGCGCTAGTCCAGGTAAGATCAAATGTTTAATAACTTCCCATAATTGATCAAACCTGCCCTGGATGAGCGTATCAATTATGTATAAATTGGTTATGGCGGATATAGGGTCCCGGACATTCTCACGTCCAGTTGTTGGCAACCATTGTAATTCGATCGCAAATGCCCACTGTCCCATTAATCCTAACCAGAAGATCGGCATGGATACTCCAACTAGCGCTAGTACCATTGCTGAATAATCAAACCATGAGTTTTGGAACCAAGCAGAAATAATACCCGCGTTAATTCCTACAACGACCGCGATAATCATCGCAAATAATGCTAACTCTAATGTAGCTGCTAAATAAGGCCAAATTTCATCCGCCACAGGAAGGCGCGTACGCATGGATTCTCCTAAATCACCTTTAAAAATACCACCTAAATAACTGAAGTATTGTGTATACCACGGTTGATCAAGACCTAGCTTGATCGTCAAAGCTTCTACCGCTTCTTTAGTCGCTTGTTGTCCTAATATTACTTGTGCTGGATTACCAGGTATTGCACGAATCAACATAAAAACTAAAAATGTCATACCAAGCAGGACAGGAATCAGCTGTAAAAGCCTCTTAATCGTATAGTTGAACAACTCTTTCACCCCTCCGGCTCTTATCATTTATTAATCAAAGAAAGGGAGAATGCTAGCTTCTCCCTCTTCTTGAATCATACAATTTACTTGTAACTTATTTGAATTCTACGTTTGACAACAAATCAGAACCCGTAGGATGTGGAACGAAACCAGTAAGTTCCTTCTTACCGCCTAACAAAGGAATGGAGTGTGCAAGTGGTACCCAAGGCGCTTCTTCATGAAGAATTTCTTGAGCTTGCTTATACAACTCGATACGCTTGTCCTCATCTACTTCTGTTTGTGCTTCAATGAATAGCTTATGTGTTTCGTCGTTCTTGAAGTACGTGTAGTTATTGCTTCCGATATTATCTTCATCTAACAATACATACAGGAAGTTGTCCGCGTCACCGTTATCGCCAGTCCAACCTAGCATGAATGCATCTGCTTCTCCCTTGCTTGCTTTATCAAGGTAAGTTGCCCACTCATAAGAAACGATTTTCGCTTTAATACCAACGTCAGCTAAGTTGCTTTGGATCGCTTCCGCTACTTTCTTGCCGTCTGGCATATATGGACGTGGAACCGGCATAGCCCATAGTTCCATTTCGAATCCATCTTCAAGACCTGCTTCTTTCAATAATTCTTTTGCTTTTTCAGGATCATATGCATAATCTTCTACATCATCGTTATAACCTGAAATGGATGAAGGCATAGCATTTTTCGCTACTTCTGCGCGTCCTTCAAAGAATGAATCGACGATTGATTGTTTATCGATAGCATAGTTCATTGCTTGACGAACTTCTTTTTTATCAAATGGCTCACGCGTTACTGTTAATCCAAGGTATCCTACGTTCATGGAAGGACGCTCGAACAACTGCAATGTATCATTGTCTTCAATCTTTAACCCATCAGCAGGATTGATTCCATCTGCCAAATCAATTTCACCAGATAGTAATGCGTTCAGGCGAGCAGAGTTATCCGGAATTGCTTGGAAAATGATGCGATCCAATTTCGGTAATCCTTCTTGCCAATATTCTTCGTTCTTTTCAATTGTAATTGTCTCATTTGGCTTCCACTCGACAAACTTGAATGGACCTGTTCCTACTGGATTACGCTCATACTCATCATTGCCCTTTTCGAAAGCTTCTGGACTAGAGATAGCGAACATACTCATCGCAAGGTTTTTCAAGAATGGTGCTTGCGGGCGCTTCAAAGTAATAATCACTGTGGATTCTCCATCTGCTTTAACAGATTCAATTACGTGATCTTCATCGTCTTTAAACCCACCGAACATAGAGTTATAGTATGGGAATGTATCTGAATCTCCATTAGCCCAACGCTCAAAGTTCTTCACAACAGCTTCTGCATTAAAGTCTGTGCCATCATGAAACTTTACGCCTTCTTCTAATTGGAATGTATACGTTAATCCATCTTCACTTGTATCATATTCTTTTGCAAGACCGGGTTGAACCGTTGTATCTTGCTCCCCAAAGTTTAATAACGTTTCGAATAAATTCACTGTAACTTTAAAAGTTTCCCCTTCTGTTACACGGGACGGGTCAAGAGATGTTGAATCTCCACCTCGTCCAAATACTAACGTCTTGTTTTCACTGCCGCCTTTATCTGCAGTGTCTTTGTCTTTGTCCCCACTACCTTCTTTGTCATCACCGCCTGAACAAGCTGCCAGTGCAGTCGATAAGACAAGAAGCATGATCAACGCAAACGACCACAATTTCCCTTTTCTCATACAGATCCCTCCAATTGTTTTTTTCTTTCTATATCATCGTTACCTTCATCCGTATACAGATGGCAAGCAACAGAATGACCAGTATTCTCCTCTGCTAACACAGGGGTTACTTTCGTACACACATCCATTTTGAACGGACAGCGAGTGTGAAATGCACAACCACTTGGAGGATTCGCCGGGCTAGGCATGTCCCCTTCAATAATGATTTGCTCCTTTTTGTAATTTGGATCTGGTACAGGAACCGCAGACAACAAAGCTTGTGTGTAGGGATGGAGTGGGTTTGCATAGAGCTCTTCACTTTTCGTAATCTCTACGATTTTCCCTAAGTACATAACTGCTACACGATCACTAATGTGACGTACAACACCGAGATCATGTGCAATAAAGATATACGTTAAGTTAAATTCTTTTTGTAAGTCTTGCATTAAGTTCAGAACTTGCGCCTGAATCGATACGTCAAGCGCAGATACCGGCTCATCTGCAATAATCAATTTAGGATTCGTCATTAATGCTCGAGCAATTCCGATACGCTGACGTTGCCCTCCACTAAATTGATGAGGGTAGCGCTTAGCATGATATTCACTTAAACCAACAATCTTTAAGAACTCCACAACCTTTTTACGACGTTCTTTTGCATTGTGACCTCCATGGACAATCAATGGCTCTTCCAAAATCTTTCCGATTGTATGCCGTGGATTCAATGAAGCGTAAGGATCTTGAAAGACCATTTGGATATCTCTACGAATCTTACGTACTTCATTAGCAGGTAGTTTAGCTAGATCTCTGCCCTGAAATTCCACTATTCCCTCTGTAGGTTCAAGTAACTGCATAATCGTTCGACCAGTCGTCGATTTACCGCAACCACTTTCCCCTACAATTCCAAGCGTCTCGCCTTCATTGACATAAAAGGAAATATCATCAATCGCCTTGACGTGACCAACTGTTTTACCAATTAATCCTTTACGAATGGGAAAGTACTTTTTTAACCCTTCAACTTTTAGCAGCGGTTTGCTCATTTGCACTCGTCACTCCTTCTTGCTCGTCATATAAGAAGCATCTAGTTTGATGATTTTCAGAGTTTCGGTACAATTCCGGCGTTTCTACCCAGCATCTTGAGAAAGCGCTTTCACATCTTGCTGCGAATCTACAACCCGTCTCAATGGATCCGGGTTTCGGCACATTGCCTGGAATGGAATAAAGACGGTCTCTTTTATCCCGCATATCTGGAACAGATTGAATCAATCCGCGAGTATATGGATGACAAGGATTTTCAAAAATCGCATGAGTTGGTGCTTCCTCAATAACTTGCCCTGCATACATAACTACGACGCGTTCACAAGTCTCAGCCACTACCCCCAAATCATGCGTAATAAGTAGGATCGCTGTATTCATACGTTCATTTAGATCCCGCATTAATTTCAGGATTTGCGCTTGGATGGTTACATCAAGTGCTGTTGTAGGCTCATCTGCAATAAGAACTTTTGGATCGCAGACAAGTGCCATAGCAATCATGACACGCTGTCGCATACCACCTGATAGCTGATGAGGATATTCTTTCATAATTTCTTCAGAGCGAGGCAATCCGACTAATTTTAACATTTCAACTGCCCGTTCCTTGATTTGCTTTTTTGACCACTTTTTCTGATGAAGGGAAATTGCTTCAGACATCTGATTACCTATTGTGAAAAGAGGGTTAAGTGAAGTCATAGGCTCCTGAAAAATCATCGCGACATCGTTTCCGCGAATCCCTCTCATTTCCTTCTCCGATTTTTTTAGGAGGTCCTGACCTTCAAATAAGATTTCTCCTCCAGTGATTTTCCCGGGCGGACTTGGCACCAACTGCATGATAGATAAAGAGGTTACACTCTTCCCACAGCCAGATTCCCCAACAATCCCTAAGACCTCTCCTTCTCTCACATAAAAGTCCACATGATCTACTGCTGGAATTTCTCCCGAATCCGTGAAAAAGGTCGTTTGCAAATCTTTAACTTCAAGTAATTTCTTTCTTTCGTTCATTTGCTCACCTATTTCCTTTTTCTGAAATAACTCATTAATCATTATTATACTTTTATTCTGATTAAACGCAAGAAACTTTTTTTATAAAATAATATATTAAGAGAATGTAGTAATAAAAAAAGAAGTACGTTAGGAAAGTTGATACCTACGCACTTCTTAAAAAAATTCAGTTTTTCTAATGCTATGCTTACTCTTTTAACAGCATAATTATTTCCCTTACCAAATAGCTTGACCGTCTACAAATTCTGGCGCTTCTAAATCTAGAAGTTTGTATAGACTTGGTGCAATATCAGTCATCGTTATTCTTTCACTAATTTCCCCACTGGTAATCTTAGGACCTGTTGCAAATAGAATAGGACGTAATGGCATACGCTCAGGATTACCACCATGACTCCCCAATTCTTGGGTTGGTTCGACAGCAATTTTCGCGTCTTTTCCCATCAAGTATCCTGGAGCAGCAGACAGGAATACATCACCACTATTATCATTATTAAATGTTACATACTCTTCTTGTTCTTCTGTCCAAACTGCTTCATACGGCGAAGTTTCGATTTCTTTCTGTTTAGATAAGACTGAAGGTGCCGGGTAAGTATAGGCTAGGTCCGCTTTACCAGTGAGCCAACGCAAAATAGGATGAGCCACTTTTTCAGGATCTTGTGACAGGGTAGAAAAAACAGTCTTACCGGTAAAGACGGATACAATATCATTCTTTACTCGTTCGTATTCCTCTTCTTTTACAATTCCTTTTTTCTCTCTACCTTTTAGATTTACATACACATGCGCAATCGTTCCACTCGCTTCCGCATACGCTTTTGTCTTAGATGTATCCACATTTCCTTTTTCATCTTTTACAAGCAGTCCGGCTTTCTCAAGCTCTTTATTCGGTGAAAGCCTCGTATGAATTGGTTCTAAGCCATGATCCGAAACAATCAACAAGTGATCTTCAGGGTTAAGATTATTTTTGATTCGCCCAATGGCTCGGTCCGCTTCCCCAAATGCCCAGCTAACATATTTCTCTTTTTCAAACACATTCGATAATTCATATCCTGGTTGGGCAGGTTCTCTCAATAAAAAGTTATGCAGTTCAGTATCTACGACTGGATAATAATAAAATAATAAGTCTGGTTGATAGTGATCTTTAATATATAAGCTGACATCCGTCACCCAATTTGCGAAACGTTCGCCTACTTGCTCATATTCTTCTCTTGTAATATCTCCATTTTTGAAAGCGTCTATCTCATCAGCCGCGGGATAAAATCCGAATTCTGATTTAATCTCGTTCGTGAATTGGTCTGGCCCTTTGTAAAGCCCTCCCATTACGGTACCCTGAAATAACTGTAACTTCTCTTTATCTTCAGGATCCCCTTTTAGTTTTATATAAAATCCTGCACTATCGAAGTCTGGTAGGTCTAGCACGACACTGATCCAGTCATTTGCTGATACTTTTTCTCCTATTTCTTTAGGGTCCATTGAAATATAAAGCTCCGTTTTTTCCTCATCTGTTCGCAACACATATAATTGTTGGGATGGTGAGTTTTTTATATCTAATGTAATCACCGCTTCTTCCACTTCTGTTGTCGTGGTTGCAGTTAATTGTTTAACACGTTGATCTTCTATAGATGAAAATTTTAAATTATGAAGTTTCGAATCCGCTAAGGTCCCTCCTGAATACACAGCGTACGTAGCAGCAGAAGCATTTTCAGGATTTGAATCCGGGAAAGAGACCGTCGCTGTTACTTTCCCTTGATTTTTCGCTTCTTTCCATATAGGTGTAACGCCTAACGTTTGTGCAAATCCGCTTTGATCATCTTTTACTGTTTCACCTGACGAGTGGAACTGATTACTCACAATACCGGTCTTGGATGGTGCTGCACCACTTGCCATTGTGGCATGTGATGGCGCGGTTAGTGATGGTGTAACTGTTATGAAATCCGTCGCATAAGCAGCCTCGTTTTGAAATCCCTCTAAATTCACCATGATTCCTTTATCTATATATCTCTGTGCGTCTTGATAACCCAATCCATCAAATGACACAACACTAATTGTGCCGGTTGATTGTGCTGCTTGAACAGACGAAGAGGTAGTAGTAGTCATGCTACATAAAATTATAGTTACAAAAATAAACAGTGGCTTAAACATTTGTCATCCCTCGCTTTGTAGAACTATTCCCTTCCTAAAATCATGTAAACTTGCTAACTAAAAATATGTGCAAAAAGTCTATTAGCATTAATTAATTAGGGCTTTAAATTTAAATTCACGGCAGTTCTTTCGGCTCATTTACTAGTTCATAAACAGAAAAGCCTTGCAAAACTTTCATTTTTTTATTAATGTTGCCTTAAGGAAACATTATTTCCTTAGGGAAACTTTTAACGTTTCCATAATTTCTTTGGAGGTGAAAATTTGAAGCCATTTGTTCTTCCTGCTTTGCCTTATGCAGTAGACGCTCTGGAACCGTATATCGATGCATGTACATTGGAGATTCACCATGGCAAACATCATCAGACGTATGTCAATAACTTGAATGCGGCACTAGAAAATCAAGAAGAGTTGCAATCTCAATCTCTTGAAACCATATTGACTGATCTCAGTCAGGTACCTGAAGAGATACGCACTGCTGTTCAAAACAACGGTGGTGGACATTACTGTCACAGCTTATTCTGGGAATCTATGACGCCAAAAAGCAAAGGTGAACCTTCAGCAGATATTAAGAGAGAAATCGATAAGTATTTTACTACATTTGATAACTTTCAAGATATCTTGTCTAAAGCGGCAATCAGTCGCTTCGGCAGTGGATATGGCTGGTTAGTGCTAAATGACGGAGAGCTAGAAGTCATGAGCACGCCAAACCAAGATACGCCATTGAAGGATGGTAAAACTCCATTACTCGTCATCGATGTTTGGGAACATGCTTATTATTTAGCGTATCAGAACCGCCGCCCCGAATTTGTACAAAATTGGTGGCATACTGTGGACTGGGACGTTGTCAATGAGCGTTTCATCCAAGCTGGTAAAACAGCGGCAAAGTAAATTTTTCTTCTTTCCTTATCTCCAGTTTTATCCTACATTCCAATTTAGGGCTGCTTATCCGCGGAAACGGGTAAGCAGCCCGCCTTTTATTCATTAAAAACACCTCCCGCAATTCTCTTAAGCGGGAGGTGTTTATCAATTTATAGTTACAATGCAAGCTGCTTTACTCTATTTCTTTCAAGCCACGTCAAGCTTTTATCAAACAATTCATTTTCAAAAGAATAGCTTGAAAATGTATGATCAGCCTGTTCAATATATTGTTCTATTACACGCTCTCCGTTCAAGCGCTTATTGAGTGAGTTGACGTATCGTCTCGTATGTTCTTTTGATATTTGTTCATCTTCTTTTGCATGAACAATATGCACAGGTCCCATAAATGAACGAATCGCTTCGATAGGTTGATGTCTTTTCAAATCTTTAAGGAAAGTTTGGCTGATCATAAATCCGTGATAGTCATGACTGCCTTGCCTTGAAATTTCATGAACTGCTTTCGGTCCAAGAATTCCCGTTATATCTTCGTATGGTGTACCTACCGGTGACCAGAGAATCAGTTGTTTAATCCGTGAATCACTCGCTGCCGTCAGCGACGCAACTGCCCCTCCCATACTGTGCCCTACTAATGAAATTTGTTGTTTATCTATACCGCGAATCGAACTTAAATAATCTACGACATCCTGTACTTCTTTTAATTGATTGGTCAATGTTACATCTGCATAATCTCCGTCACTTTCGCCACACCCGCTAAAGTCAAAGCGGAATACCCCATATCCACGCTCAATGAAATAACGGGCGGCTTTAACAAATAGACGATGTTCCCCTACTTTACTACCTACAAACCCATGGATAAATATAAGCAACGGTATAGCTTCTTCTCTATATTCAGGCAGATGCAACGCACCCGACAAATTGTTTTCCCCAGAACGAATCGTAATATTCTTTTGCATTTCTTCCACACTCCAGTCAAAATATATTATTCCAACATGTTTAATAGGTATTATACAATTAAGATACCTATTAGTCAAATCAATCCATTGGAAACTCTCATTCTTACACAGAAAGAGACTCCCCTAGTAGGAAGTCTCTATAGTATATTAAAATGAGTAATTAGTGAGTGGATGGGGATTTCCGTTTTAGAGCAAACACATCTGCCTGGAACGCAGATCAACGGAGCCTTAACATTCACTTACTTCACAATCCCAAGCGTATTCAAGAACACCACAATAATCGTCAACGGCACTATCCACTTCATCAAAAAGTGCCAGAGCGGATAAAGACCTTTAGACTGCGTATGGTACTGTGTAAACTCATCACGGACCAACAACTGGTCCATCTTGCGAACAATAAATAACGCAATCAACAAACAACCTGCCGGAAGTAAAATATTACTGACCAAATAATCTGTCGCATCAAAAATACTCTTATCAAATATCAGGAAACCTGACAATGTACTGGACGATAAGGCAGAAGGAATAGCTGCGATGAATACAACTGCACCAATCAACCATGTCACGGATTTACGCGACCGCTTGCCACTCGCCGTCATCGCCGCCACAATAATCTCATACAAACTAAATGATGACGTCAATGTAGCAAAAAGGAATAAAATTAAAAACAATGCTAAAAATACTTGACCGAGCGGTAACTGAGAGAACACTGCTGGCAACACCATAAACAATAATTCAGGTCCTGCAGCTGGTTCTTGACCAAATGCAAATACTGCTGGAAAAATGGCCAGACCCGCAAGCAAAGAAACAAATAAATTCATGCCGACAACAGAAGTTGCAGATGAAGTCAGGCTAACGTCTTTTTTCAAATAGGAACTATACGTTACCATACATGAAAATCCTACTGCCAATGAGAAGAAGGACTGTCCAAGTGCATACAATACAGAATCTCTAGTAATACCGGAGAAGTCAGGCTTTAGGAAGAAAGAAACACCTTCCATTGCACCCGGCAACGTCAACGATCGAATAACTAAAATAATAAAAAATACAAATAATAAAGGCATCATATACTTGTTCGCTTTTTCAATACCGTTTTGTACGCCTGAAGATACGACCAATATATTAATAATCGTAAAGAGAAGCAAGCCAATCAAAGTCGTTAGTGGTGAACCGACGATCGAGCCAAATTGTTCTGAGTAGGAAGCACCTTCACTAATAATTTTACCACCAATAGATAATCCGCTATACACGAACACCCAACCACCGACTACACTATAGAAGGATAATAAAAGAAAACACCCTGCCACACCGAGCTTACCTATCCAGGACCACGCACCAGTCGGCGCTAGTTTTTTATACGCACTAATTGCTTCTTTACCCGAACCGCGTCCAATAATGAATTCAGAGATCAACATAGGTAAACCGATCAAAATTGTAAACACGACGAATAACAGGAAGAATGCTCCGCCACCACTCATACCTGTAACATAGGGGAACTTCCAAATTGCCCCTAGGCCAATTGCTGCACCTGCTGAAGACATAATAAACCCAAGCTTAGAAGACCATTGTTCTTTTCGTTGTTCCATATTCTCCCCCATTTCCTTTACTTCTGCATATAACAGTTATACTGTACTGCATCATTAGAAACAAGAGTAGATTTATATAGTTGATAGTTATACACAATAAAAATAGACATACCCGAATCGAAATGACCGCTTCGGATATGCCTTTTTTTATTGAAAATCTTCCTGCTCATTTATTTAACTCATACTTTTATTTTGCTGGGCTCTCGCTTCTCCGCCCTTACGCCCAATTTTTTCATAGAAATTTTTATCGTGTTTCTCTGAAGTTGCTTTTCCACCTTTACGTCCAATTTCTTTGTAAAACTCACTACTATGTTTCTGGGCTGTGGCTTCCCCGCCTTTACGTCCAATCTGTTCATAGAATTCTTTATCGTGTTTTTTAGAGGTTGCTTGACCTCCTTTACGTCCTGCCTCTTCCAAAGACATTTTCTTTTCTTGATCGGTGTTATGTTGGTTAGCCATATATAGTATTCCTCCTAGTATTCGTTTTACGAACCGTAATGCTTAATGCATATATTCCCAATCCGCTACGTACTAAACACTAGACGACTAAATAAGCCTTTTTTCGATAGAAAGGCTTATGGAATGGAATTCATCATTTTTTAAGGTTATCGACTAAATTGATCTTCAACTATGCGTATAACTTTTCAATTTTGATCCAACTTACTTAAGAAGGTATCAACAGAAGGGAGAATCAGATATGGGAAGAGATGAACACAAAAAAGGAAGTAATTCTGCCGGTTCATTACCACAAACGCCAAAGAACCAGACGATCACCCCGAAAGACATGAAAGAAGAAATGTCAAAAGAACTTGCTGAATTACGTAAAGCTCCTACTCAACAGAAAAAACGTAAATGATAACAGCAAAAAGACCGGGGAAATTTCCCCGGTCTTTTTCATTTTCGAAGAGGAGCTTGTTCATCGATGATCTGCTCCAAACATTCGTCCCACTCTTCCGTTAATGTATTCCACACCCTAGTAAAGTACTTCTTTTCCGAACGATCATAAAGATAAAATTCTATACAAGGGATCAATTGACTATCTAAAATTTGTGGTATCTCTATCTTATCAATAACCTTCTGAAGCGTGCCCTCGGCTGTTTCAGCATCGGCCGCGAGAAGTGCTATGCGCAACTGATCATCAGTTAACGCTTGCGCTTTGCTTGAATACTTCTTCGCTAATCGAAATTCTTTAACTTTTGCTGTAAAGATCTTTTCAGGTTGCTGACATAAAATCGAATTATGATACGCACTATAGTAAAACTTGTTTTCTTCCTTTTTAGGTGGATGTTCGTAAACACCTGCTTGCAATTGTTTTACACCGATACTCGTCAGCTCAACATTTTCTTTTCGCCATTCGATCATCCGGGAAGCTTCCATTTTGCTAAATAAATTCTCGACGAATAGCGGCTCGACCGCAAGAAATTCTGCGATTTTCTTTGATTCAGACACTTCTAGTCGTTGAATCGTCAGCAATATCATTTTCATTAATATATCCATAGTTGTACGTTTACTCGTTGTGTAGGGTATATTGATGAGCTCAACCGGCAATCCCCAGCTGTCTGATTGTTGTATTTGGATATCGGGCTGTCGTTGCAATTCTTGCTGCAACTTTTTTCGAATCGAATCCATCTACTCACCCTCCTTGCATCTATTCTATTTTACGCAATCCACCTTGACGTTCTACTACTTCCCTCAACTGTTTATACATATCTCGCGTCGTGGAATTCTTTGTTCTGACGGTGAACATCTCGGAACTACCGACAATAATCAGCAACTCTCGCGCTCGCGATAATGCCACATTCAATCGTCGATAGTCTTTGGCGAATCCAATATCTCCACTTTTTTCTCCATGATTTCTGACGAAGCTCAATATAATAATGTCCATTTCCATACCTTGAAATTTATCTACCGAACCGGTGCGACAATGCAATTGTTTCGGACGAATCTCTTGCTGAATAAGTCGGTCAATCCGCTTCACTTGTTCTCCATAAAAACTAATTACACCTACACTTTTCTTTTCATCAGGTTTCATCAAGCCATCTTTTTTAGCATTTTCCGTAGCCTGTTCAATATCGAGCAATGTATCTTGAATGATAGTGAGTTCCGCTTCATTGAAACGACTTGTTCCGCCTTTGACTTGCGCTTCGAAAAATGACGGTGTATTAGGTGTATCCAACCATAGTAAATGATCTTTTCTTGTGATGTTATTGCTGTCTAGAAGGTGATCTCGTAATTCATCTGAGTTGGGAAGTCCACATTGTAATTGATAGTTACCTTCTTTATAGAACGGTGCGATTGTAGCCATAATCTTTTCATGCATACGATACTGAATACTGAGCATCGTTTTATTTTGTTTTGGCAACGTTCGGAATAGGCGTTCAAATAATGATTCATTGAGTAACTTTTTCATTTCTCGTTGCACTTCTGGATCTTTTTGCTGATCCACTAGTTCATCCATCGTTTCTTGCCCTACTAGTGGCGGCAACTGGTGATGGTCGCCTACCAAAATAACTTTCTTACCTTTTAACATCGGCAATAGTAATTCTGGCGGTGTTGCTTTTGATACTTCATCAATAATGACTACATCGAAGACCGGGTATTCATCCATAAACTTCTTGGAAGCCGATGCGACACATGTGGTACCAATTACATTTGCATGATCGATATAAAGCTTACGGATTTCATCTAGATCATAGTCATTGGCCTCTTGTAGTAATTCTTCCCACTGCTCTTGCAATTCCTGAAGGATGGGTAGTTGTTGTTGTTCTTTCGCTACTTCTGCTTGCTGCGGTTCGGCTTGCGTTAGCACTTTTTCTACATTTTCAAGTTGCTCTTTTATATCCGGTTTTAATTGAACCGCAAGCTCTTCTATCTCCTGCTGTCGTTGATGTTGTTCATCTGTCAATTGCTGTGTTTTTCGCTCTACTACTAGGACTTCTTCCATTTCTGCTTCTAACTTTTGTTTTGCTTGGGAACATTTTAGTTCTGATGTAGTGATAGTTGCAGTTAATTGTGTTACTTTTTTTATTTGTTGCCTGCATTCAACTATCATCGTCTCCAACTGATTAATTTCCTCTGTCAATTGACTTTCTTCCCACTGCTTTTCAGGCAGCTCATTTTTTTGCAACCATTCTTTGATTCGTCCTTCTACTTCTGTTTGCTTAGAATGTAGTGCTTGTTTATGTTCGTCTTTTCGCTGTATCTCCAGTTGTGTTTTTTGAAGTTCATGCTGCAAAAACCGTAGAATTTCATGCTTCACCTCTGCAAAAACTTCCTTTACGGAGTGGACTTTCTGTTGCTGAAGTTCTATTCCTTTTGCCCGAACAATTTCTTCTTTACCGTAAAACAGTGACATGCCTTGTGCAATCTTTTGCAGTACTTCTGTTTTAGCAGATGAAATTTCTTTATTTTGTAGCACCTTTTTCGTCGTAGGATTGATTAAAAACTTACCTAAACGATCAATCATGTCATGCATTTCCTGAATGGTTTTGAAGTTTTCGGTTGACCGCTTATCAATAGTCTCTACTGGGTAACGATGCGTTTGTAAAAGAGACTGTGTTTTATTGATAGCTGTCTGAAAACGCTCATGAAGTTCTTTCCATTCTTGAAATTCATAGGAATACTCTCCACTTTCGATCGATTTGATAATTTTCTGTAAGTCGTTATTTCGTAACGTAATATGAATAGGTAAATCAATATGATTTACAGATAGTACCGTTTGAATATCTTTCATTTTCGTTTGTGACAGCACTTCACTATAAGTTTCTTCTAGCATTTGTTTCCTACTAGGTAGTTCTTGTTTCTCTTCCTTACTTTTTTGTATGGCTTCAGTATTATTTTGTAATTCGGACTGCAATTTGATATATGTTTGTGCTTGTATTAGTAGTTGCTGTTGATTAGACCATTTTTCTACTTGAGCTAATAATTCCACTTTACTTGGCTCAGATTGCAATTGTTCTCGCAATAGTTGTATTTCTTCTGTACGTCGTGCTAGATCACTTTCTATTTGTTCGACTATCTGTTGTTTTTGAGATAGCCGACGAATGGCTTGATCGAGCAGTGATTTTCGAGAGAAGTATTCAGATTTCAGCTTTTTTAACTTCTCTTGTACTATACTTTGTACTTTTAGTTGTTCGGTCAATGAAAGTTTTAATTCAGTGTTTTGTATGATCAGTTCTGATAATTGATCTGCTCGCTTTTGTAATTCTATATCTTTTGTTCGATAAACTGCACGTGTCGCCTGTACCGTTTCAATCGTTTCATTTCTCCAATGTAACGCAACATTTTCTTCCATGAAGCGTTTTCCCTCTTCTTCAATACTTTCTGATCGTCCATAGCGTAAAATGCGTGTCGCTGGATCTGTCAGTAATCTCCCGAGTGCATTATCCACTGCGAGATTTGATTGGGAAGCGACAAGTGTCCGCAAGCCGGCTTTGACATTCTGATAGCAAATCTCGGAAATTACTGTCGTTTTCCCTGTGCCTGGTGGACCTTGGATCACAAATAGATCATGTGCTTTCATCGCACCCGAAACGGCTTCTTGCTGGAACTCATTTAAATTATTATGGAATTCCAGTTGTGGCTGTTTATTAGTAATCTGCACGACAGGCCGTTCTTCAAATAAAACCCTCTCTAGATTCGCATTGGCTGCAAGTCCATCCTGCAAATCCTTGAAACCTTTACGTAACCGACGAATCTGACTCAATTCAGCAAAGTTCGTCAGCACTATACTTTTATTACGCGTGGGCAACCATTGTTCAGATCTAGCTTTCTTTTGAAACCGCTGATTCAATTCCACTACAATGATTTTTTGACCCTTTTGCGCATCAACGACTTGTCCAATATCCGTAGATAGCTCGTTCATTTTCACACTAAATCCGCGAAGTTGCTTCCAGTTTTTCGTTTGCAAATCATTGCATTGAAGACGTAACTTTGTGAAATCACTAGTGAAACTAGCTTGGGTAAATGTACAATTGATATCTTCTACATCCGCATTTTTCTCCGCTATTTGCAGATATCCTTCCCAGCTTTCAATTCGCTTTTTAACATATTCTGAGCGTTCTTCTGCAACGGGTAATTGGCGCAATTTCGTATAGAATTCGATTGGAATTGCTACTCCAGATCGATTTAATCGGAACTTAATTGCCGTATGTAGTCGACGATTCGTCTGAACTGGCTCTCTTGCACCCCTGACATGAAATCCGGTTGCTAGCAGACCATCCGGTTTCAGTACACATTCCATGACTGCTACACGTTGTTGTACTTCTTTGGCAAATCTTTTATTTGTTTTCGGATCAAAAAACAACGCATAGGATTGGTTCCCCATACGATTCTCAGGCTTCTTCTCAATATGTATATCAAAAGTAGACTCTGAAGAAACAAAAGCCTCCTCACTTAAAAACCACTGTTCTAAACCTTTTCGTGCATTTTTTGTTATTTCAAGACTGCAAGGTATCATTTCTATATTTTGTACTGGACTCATAATAGTAAATTCTCTTTTACATAGGGCTTTACTTCAGCAAGATCATTCATCGTGCTTCTCCCTGTTAATCCCTTGTTCAAAGCTCTCACCTCAGTCCTCTATTATAGATCATAAGTACATTAACCGCGAGTTATAAAAAACTTTAAAAAGATTTTAAATTAATTTTAAAAAAAATGTTTAGGAATGGTTTACCTGGGTATACTATATATACAAGGCAAACTGAAGGAACTAGTTAGAGAAGTTAAGCTACTAGATCTGGAAGAGATGCACAGCCTTGGCGGAAAATTTTTCTTTACTGGCAATTGGTACACTCGGTTTGGGAATCTGTTTTTAAGGTTCCAACAGAAGGACAGGTTTACCAGGCAATGCGAAAGAAGTTTTTTGTGTAAGTGCACGTGAAATACCTGCTTCAAAGAAGTTAAGCAGTGTAAGATGCAACATGCATACGACGAGCGTACAATGTTATTTCGTCAGTATGGAGTAATCGCAACATAAAATTTTCCGCATAGTAAGAAAAGAACAGTCAGCAGTCGAGAGTTTTCGATTGCTGGCTGTTCTTTGTTTCTTCGCCTTTACGTTATTTGTTTAGCATGAATGGAAACTGGGAAAACAAATCAATAAGAAACAATAACGAGGAGGAGCACTTTATGAAAAAGAGAATGGCTTTAACAGCAATCGGTTTAGGTGCAGCCTATTTGATGCGTAACAAAGACGCACGCGACAAATTATCACGCCAATTCGATGAATTTAATGACACACCTATGCGTGGTGAACGTAAAGACCACAATCAAAAACCTGCACCGAATAAAGGATTATTAGGTCGATTTTTAGATTAACTTAACTAGACAGCAAAGGAGCGGATCGTCATGAGTAAAGAGAAAAAAGTATTTACAGAAAAAGACCGCCAAGATGCAAAAGGCGGCTATATGGACAATCCTGAAAATTTAAAGACTGATAAAGAAAGTATTTACGATATGCATGAGGATATGCAGACTGTAGATGCTATTCCATTAGAAGATGTGCGTATGGAAGAGGAAGAAGAAAGAAATCATCGTGAGACGAAAGACAATTCATCTAGCGAAGAGAAATACGATAATAAATAACTGTCTTGTGTATGAGCAATACTTTAATTGTATAAAGAAAAATGGCGCCCTAATTAATTAGGCGCCATTTTTCATGTCATTTTCAATAAGGCTTCTGAACCGATCATACCTGCAGAAATACCATATTGTTCAGCTTCAAGTGTTACCGATTCTAAAGGTGCAGCGAGCAACTGTTCAATCGTCTTCACTCCTACCGCGCGTCCTGCAATAATTTTACGATCCGCCAACACACTGTTTAGCAAACCTACATCTAGGGCACCGCACATAATATACCCTTTGTCATTTGAAACTGTAAGTAGCGTAGTTTTAGGCAACTTCACTGTGACTGCTTGAAATGACTGTCCATCAATAGATATACTTTGGTGTTCAATCAAGACACCCACCCCTTTCTTTATCAGCATATGTAGAATCGTTCAAAATGTGAAAGTAAAAAAGACACCTTACGCACTAAGCACGTCTGGTGTCTTTCCGTCTATAATAAATCGCACAAGCTGTATTTCTTCTTCAAAGCCATTTAGTTTTGCTGTAAAGAATTCACTTTTCAGTTCAGCAATTCCAGGTCGCTCATTAATTAGCCTTTCATATACATCATGATGAATGAGTAAATCGCCACCCGTGCTCTTGTCTTGAATGCGAGCTGCTTTATTAACAGTACCTCCAAAGTAATCCAATAAATCATTCGCGTTTACTGCAATAACAGAGCCTGTATGGAAACCAACTTTGATTTGGACTGGCTGTGATAACTTTTCATTTAAATTGTGTATGCCTTGTTGTATAGCGAACGCTGCCTTAAACGAGTCGAATTCATTCGTAAATGCGCCCATTACTGAATCCCCTATAGTTTTGACGATCGTTCCTTTGTGTTCCCTTATACACTTCATCAAGTATTCAAAATGCTTTTGAACATCAGAGTAAGCTTTTGCATCTCCAATCTGTTCATATAGCTTAGTAGAGTCCTTTAAGTCGGTGAATAGAATAGACATATGTCCAACGCCAATTTGAAGACCTGGGGCCAATACTTCTGTTCCAAGTAAATCACGGAACAACTGAAGAGAAGTAGCTTCCCGTGCAGTTAGTGCATCATCATTCCAGTTCCGTTTTTCGAAGACGACTACAATTTCTTTATCGGTTTCATTCTGAATTGTAAATTGCTTTGCATAGGAAACTGATTCTTGAATAAATCCTTCTGATGTATAGGTAATGTCCGCGGATTCAGACATTCCATCTGTTATCTCTAAACTGTCATTATATTTCAGTACCCGACATCTAAGTTTTTCATCGAATTCCGGCCAATGGATTGTTTTATTGGTATGGGGAGAAATTCTGAATTGACCCAGTACATGAGGCGTTTTGATAGGACCATTAATACAATAAATCGTATGATCAACTTTTCGAATAGCTGCATTCACATGGAATTTCATTTCGACATAGCGATCAAAGTCCAATTCATAATCGACACCACATAATTCACAGTGAACCGTGTTTGTCATTTGCTTTAACGCAGCAGCTTTTCCTTTGGGCACACGGCAATTCGGGCACATTAGACTCCAGTCATAATCCAGCAGCCCCGCCGCATTTGCTAATAAAAACAGCTCAACTGATGCAAAACGGTCAAAATGATGAATTCTCGCCCAATGATATGGTTGCATTTCGGTCACCAATTCATCCGAACCATTGCGAATTGTTTTTTCCAATGCATCAATCATTTCTTTAGTAGAAAACGAGTCTCTTAATAATGAAATCGCATGATCTAAGCGTGTAGATTCAAGATCAATCTTCATTTTCCCAAGTGGCTTTTCTTTCCCTTTATATTTTTCAAACTCCATAGCGTACGTAATCATATTTCGCAGTTGCGGATAGACTATGGCTCCCAGTGCTATTGGACCGAGAATATTTCGACAAACGAAATCTCCATGTAAAATGATTTTCGTCTTCTCTTCAGGTAACGGCTCGAGTCGAATACTCCAAAAAACGGTATCAAAAGGCCCTTTTATATATTTACGCTCTACCGAGTAGTGTGAATATCTAACCCATTCAAAAACGTATTCTTTCCATTTCAACGGTATCATATTAAAAACAGAGGCATCCGCATAACGAATGAGTTGTTGATCTTCTTCAATAAACTGATTGAAGTTAACTGGAAACATACCTGCATACTTATTTAACTCATTTGTGTTAGCTAACAACTCCCATACCACGCTAGGCGACAAATCCACTACTTGCTCATCACGAAAATGCATAGTTTTTCTCATAGTAACTCTTCACTTCCATCTACAAATTCATCACGTATGGCGATGAATTGATCTAAATTCTCTAAGAATATATCAACGAGTCGCCCATCAAATTGTTTATACCGCTCTTCTTTCATATACGCGATAATTTTTTCAAGTGGCCAGGCCTTTTTGTACACTCGGTCACTTCCCAATGCATCAAATACATCTGCCACCGCAGTAATACGACCATATATATGAATGTCATCCGCTTGTTTACCAGCAGGATAGCCTTTGCCATCCCATCGTTCATGATGTTCATTCGCAATAATCGCAGCGATTTTCAGTAATTCACGCTTTGACTTCTTGAAAACATTATGACCAATTGTCGTATGCTGTTTCATCATTTCAAATTCTTGTTCGGTTAATTTCCCAGGTTTCAATAAAATACTGTCAGGAATTGCGACTTTCCCAATATCATGCATCGGGGAAGCGTATTTAAATTTTAATGCTTCCGTTTCCGAAATTCCTGAAAGACAAGCCAATAAATATGAATATTTGGCTACCCTCTTCACATGAAAACCTGTTTCCTGTGAACGACTTTCTCCAATTTCCCCCATGCGAACAATAATTTCTTTTTGCGTTTCGACTAATTCGTTTCGCAAGATGAAGGCTTCAAGTGATTTTCCTGTGAAATTCGAAGCAATCTTTAACACTTCTAAGTCTTCGTTGGAAAAAATTTGTGTTTCTGTTTGTTTATTGATGGCTTGAAACGCACCAATAATTTCCCCTTCCGCATTATGAAAAGGAATACAGAGAATAGAAGTCGTATGATATCCTGTTTCTAAATCAACTGTGCGATTAAATCGATGATCTGAGTATGCATCTTCAATTATGAGTGCTTCCCCAGTCTTCACACAATGGCCAACAAATCCACTATCGTCTGGGATACTAATCGTTTTAACGCCATGACCGCCGACAGTCCATAGTGTTTTTTCGTTGGCTTCATGTAACCATACAGAACAGCGATCTGCTGCTACAAGTTCCTTGCCTAAATCCGCTAGATTCATAACCATCTTTTTTATATCCGTTTCAACTGATATTTTTGTCATATATTCAAAAATGACCGCTAATAAGCGATCTGAATTTGATCCATTTATTTTATTATTCGTAAATGCATTGGATGAAGCTGGCAAATTCACTGCCCCCTTTAGAAAAATAATTGATTTATCTTTCCCTTATATATGTTAATATTATCATGATATAGACATAAAACATAGTTACTTCGTTTCATATTTAGTATTGGAGGTCCACCAAATGAATCTATTTACTTACTTACTACTTGGTCATCTAGTCGGAGATTATTTATTGCAGAATACTTGGATGGCCATGAATAAAGCGAATAAGTGGATTCCTTTATTAACGCATTGTGTACTTTACACACTTTCATTGGTGGCGGCCATGGTCGTTGGCGGGTTCTCCTTAAGCTATTTAGCTATAGCCGTGATCTTTGTCAGTCATGTTTTTTTGGACAAACGTACTTTTGTCTTATGGTGGGTCAGAATCATTATGGGGGTCCATAAACCAGAAGGAAACTGGCTGACGATTGTAGTCGACCAGGTTTTCCATTTACTAGTTATAGGTGCAATTATCCATATTCTATATTAGGAAAATAGTATTTATTTACAAGCTCCCAAATTGAGGGCTTGTTTTTTTGTCTAAAACAAGAACTTAAGTCTTATATTTATTTCAAAATCTAGTTAATAACTCTTGTAATCTGTCTTCCTGCGCATTATTATAGAAAAATGTTACGAAGAAGATTCGTTTCAAACAATCATAAGGAGTGTGGCCAGATGGGAAGCATTACAAGAGAAGACGTTTATCGATTCGTGAAAGAAAAGAATGTGAATTTCATCCGTCTTCAGTTTACTGATATTTTTGGCATGATTAAGAATGTAGAGATTCCAATCAGCCAGCTCGAAAAGGCTCTGGATAATAAAATGATGTTTGACGGGTCTTCTATCGAAGGTTTTGTACGGATTGAAGAATCTGATATGTATTTAGTGCCTGACTTAGATACATGGATGGTATTCCCATGGCCCTCTGGTACGGGTCGTGTAGCCCGCTTAATTTGCGACGTCCATTTAGCGAACGGCGAGCCCTTTTCTGGAGACCCCCGTGGGAATTTAAAGCGAATTATAGCAGAAATGAAAGAACTCGGCTTCACTGATTTCAATCTAGGACCCGAACCTGAATTTTTCCTTTTCAAATTGGACGCTAATAAACAACCAACGATGGAGCTCAATGATCATGGTGACTATTTTGATTTGGCACCCATGGACTTAGGTGAAAACTGCCGACGTGATATTGTGTTAGAACTTGAGGAATTAGGATTTGAAGTGGAAGCTTCCCATCATGAAGCAGCACCAGGACAACATGAAATTGATTTTAAATATGCAGATGTATTAACAGCTTGCGATAATATACAAACCTTTAAACTGGTTGTCAAAACGATAGCACGTAAACATGGTCTACACGCTACGTTCATGCCTAAGCCTTTATACGGTGTTAGCGGTTCTGGAATGCATTGTAATGTTTCCCTATTTAAAGATGGAGAAAATGTCTTTTTTGATGAAGGAGGCGAGCGTAAATTAAGTGAAACGGCTTATCAGTTCATGTCTGGTGTTCTAGATCATGTCCGCGGTTTCACTGCTATTACAAATCCGACTGTTAACTCTTATAAACGCTTAGTTCCTGGCTACGAAGCGCCTTGCTATGTTGCCTGGTCTGCACAAAACCGCAGCCCTTTAATACGTATCCCTGCATCACGTGGAATGAGCACACGTGTGGAAGTCCGTTCTGTTGATTCGTCCGCTAACCCCTACTTAGCGTTAGCCGTTATTTTAAAAGCAGGACTCGATGGTATTAAGCGAAAACTTACTCCACCAGCTCCTGTTGATCGCAACATTTATGAAATGAAGTCTGAAGAGCTTAAAGAACATGGCATCGACACATTGCCTACCGATCTCGATCATGCCCTCATCGCGTTATCTGAAGATCCAATTATTCAAGATGCACTGGGTTCCCATATCTACGCGAACTTTAGTGAGGCTAAGCTTCAAGAATGGGAGAGCTATCGTATTACGGTACACCCTTGGGAACTCGAACGATATATGAAGATGTATTAAGTTAGTAGCACGATACTAGAATATGAACTAAAGTAAACGGCTGTATGTACAGCCGTTTTTTAATTGCATAAACTAGTTAAAATCAGTTCTATTGTTCATTCATCCTAATCGGTTTACTATAGAAAGAAAAGGAGATTTCTATATGACAACAATTTGGTTTAATGCACTCTTTTATACGATGCAAAATGAAGGACATACAATAGATGCTTTACTAACGAAAGACGGAAAAATCATAGCAACTGGTTCCTATGATGAACTGAAAGGTCAAGCCGACAAACAAATAGATTTGAACGGTGCATTTGTTTATCCGGGATTTATCGATAACCATATGCACATTATTGGGCAAGGTGAGAAGTTGTTACGCCTAGATCTATCCGATACGACTTCTTCAGAAGATATGATGGAGCGACTTTTGAATGCCTATAAAGGATTGCCTGAGAATGAATGGTTCATCGGAGAAGGCTGGGATGAAAATGTTTTTCCTGATAAGAAGATTTTTACTCGCTATGAGTTAGATGCTGTAACGAATTCACCTATGCTATTGAAACGTACTTGTTGGCACGCAGCTATTGTGAACTCCAAGGCGCTTGAACTAGCTGGTATCACCAAAAACACACCCGATCCTGATGATGGCGTTATTGAACGAGATGAAAATGGTGAGCCCACTGGATTGCTAAAGGAAGGCGCGATGCAACGGGTACTCCAGTTATTGCCGAATCCTACAGTGGACTATGTAACGAAAGCGTTGGAAACTTCCGTGGATCACTTACTATCTGTTGGTTTGACAGGTGTTGTAACGGATGACCTAGGATATTACGGACAGTATCAAACACCTTTAAAAGCTTTTAATACCGTACTCGGTGGTGATCGTAAATTCCGTGCTCACTTACTGCGTCACTTTAGCGTGTTTGCAGAGTTAATGGATGATCAAGCTTTCTATAATGCACCATGGATCGAACCGGGTGAGATGAAGTTCTTTATTGACGGTGCTTTTGGTGGCAGTACTGCGCTGTTGAGTGAACCGTATGCCGATCAACCGGATAATGTCGGTACAGCCGTCCTAACCGATGAAGAGCTAGAGAACCACGTTAAAATGGCACGACATTACGGAGAAGCTGTTGCGATACATATGATTGGGGATCTAGCAGTTGAAAAGGCATTGGATGTCATTGAAAAGTATCCCGCACCTGTAGGTAAAAAAGATCGATTTATACATGTCATCTTGTTACGTGATGATTTAGTAGAGAGAATGCAAAAGCTTCCAATCGTTTTGGATATACAGCCTGCTTTCGTTCCTTCCGACTTCCCGTGGATTGGAGATCGACTTGGCATGGATCGTCTAGAATGGGCATATGCTTGGAAAAAACTTCTCGCCAAAGGGTTTATTTGCGGCGGAGGATCAGACGCACCTATTGAAGACCCCAATCCTTTACTAGGCATACATGCAGCCATCACAAGAAGATTGCCGATTGAACAGCACGAAGGTTATTTACCTGATGAAAAACTTACTCGTTTTGAAGCAGTACAATTATTTACTTCAGGCGCTGCAGCTACAATAGATAAAGCTGATTCTCGTGGACTTCTTTCGATTGGATTTGACGCGGATTTCACTGTACTGAAAGAAGATATTTTCACCGTGGCTGTTGACCGTATTACTGAAGTGAAAGTAGCGAAAACTATAGTTGCAGGCGAAGTGATGTATTCAGCGAATATGTAATAACGGTTTAGTAAGTAATGAAAGGGGGAAACTTTCTGAAAAGGAGGTTTTATTTTGGAATTACTTAAAGTACAAGGGCAACTAGATTGGAAGAAACTTACGCGCAATGTGTTGATTCCCGTATTGGGTGGCTCACTCATTGGATACTTTGCAAACCGCAATACACAGGAGCAGTATGCAAAGTTGGAGAAACCTTCATTCTCTCCTCCTGGTGCCGCTTTTCCGATTGCTTGGACCGCACTCTATACGATGATGGGGGTAGCGAACTACCGCGTAGAAATGAAGCAACAAACGCAGCTGAAGGATGTTGCCGAGCCATTATATGATGTTCAATTGGGACTGAACTTCCTGTGGTCTTTCCTGTTCTTTAAATGGAATTTACGAGGCACAGCTTTGGTAGAGATGACGATTATGTTAGGTGCAATCGCCATGACGGCTTATGAATTCAATAAGATCGACCGTACAGCAGGCGCTTTGATGGTTCCTTATATTGGATGGGTCATGTTCGCATTGACGCTTAATTACTCTACTTGGAAATTAAATAAGTAAACAAAAACGTCCCCGCCACTAACGGCGAGGACATTTTTTATCGTTGATTATAGTGATTTTGATTGTAGTTCATACGTTCAGCAGTCTTATATGCATCGAACATTCCCCAAATCCATACAATTGGATACGTAATGAAACCGATACCTACAAACATAAGTAAACCGTTGATTCCTTGTAGGATAATAAGTAAAATCCCTTTTAGAATTTGTCCATTATAGATTTGACCAACGCCAGTCCAGAAAAAACTTAGCACGGCGGCAATACCTGGTTGCTTAAACATGTCATCTCCCCTTCCTGGCTATTACTTCTATCTTACATTATGCAGAAAGGGAATGACAAGGCGTTTGCTATCCATCTATTTTAGAAACGGTCTTTGTCCAACTGGTCACCTTGAATATCTACTTCGCCTTCTTTTTCGAAGTGTACTTCTTCACGTTTCACAGTTTCATGGATTGTTTCATTTTCTACAACTTCTCGCTTCTTAAGAATAATCTCTTCCGTGACAACTGGTTTCTTCGTTACTTCTACGCGTTCCTCAGTAATCGGAATACGGATCGTTTCATCATCTTCTCTAAATGCTGTCGCATCGTTAACGTATTGGCTTTCATGACCTATTTCACCATCTACAACAGGTCTGCGTTCAATCGTTACTTCGTCATGTGAAACACTGACATCTACTGATCTAGGTTCTTCTACTACTTCTTTTTCAACACGAATCTCTCCACGCTGTGTTTCATGCTTATCTACTTGAAGACGTTCTTCATGCAAACGTAAACTCTCTTCTTCTGTGTTCTCACCGGATAAAGCATGTTCATTCGTATGAATTGCAGGGTCTACTTCATGATTTTGATGATTAAGTGTTTGATCAGGAAGTGTCTGGCTTAATCTGAAAGCAGGATCTCCGCCGTTCAATTCTTGGTCTGTTACGCTTAAACCGTTCGCTCCAAGATTCACATCTGTACTTTTTCCATCTCTACCGTAGAAGTCTGTGTTGTCCATATAGTGACGGTTTGCTTCGCCGGAATCAACATAGAGCAACATGCCGCCCTGTTCAATTTCCTGATAATACTTCACTGTATCTTCTGTACCGAACTCTAGGCTATCTACCATACGACGTACATGATCTTCTCCGGATACGAATCCCATGAAACGATCCCACCATGAATCGTCGGCTGATTTAATTTCTGCATCTGTACGACTTCTCACCATAGTTAACTGATCTTCATTTTTCACAACTACATAAATATCATCTTCAGGCCATCCTTCTCTTTTCAGCTCGTCCACGCGGTTCATCAATTCTGTTTCATTAAAGTACATTCCAATATATCTATTCTTACCCATTTAAATCTCCTCCTAGTATTTTAGTTAGTTATTTGTAAAATTCGTTTCATCGTCGTGTTGATACTTTTACCCCGGTTGTCGAAATTAAAAACATTTCCGTGTTTTTTTTATGCGATGTATAAATAATTGCTAGTAAGGAATGCTTATAAAAAGGAGTGATTTCATGCTGGAATTAAATACGTCAATCGAAGGCAAACTAGCGTGCTTTGGGACTTTACGGGATAAAGTAGATCAGCACGGTTATCATTTTGGCGGTGGCTGGGATTATGACAAAGGTAGTTTTGATTCCATTCTTCATAGAGAAGGTGGCGAAACGATTTATTTACGTGTTCCGTTCGAAGCACATGACGGTGAATTGGATGATTTTAATACTTCGATCAAGTTCAAAAAACCATATGTGATCAAACATGTGGTCAACTTGGGACTAGAACACGATGATAGTTCTTTGATAAGTGGTTCATTCAATCAGTTCCAAACGCCATTAGATAAAGATGCAGAAATCCGTGATAAGAGTCGCTGGGAAACCGCTGGCGAACTTGCGATTGAAGAAATATTACAGTACTTGGAGTAAAAAATGAGGATCTTCTTGCCGATATTGGCTGAAGATCCTCATTTCTTATTTGATAGTATTTTGTGCTTTTTGATCCATTTCATCTGAACTTAGCACTTTTTTAGGGAATTTTTCGAAGAGCGGTTCGAGTTCACTCATTAACTCTTCTAGTTCCGCGCCTGTATAGAAAAGCGATTCAAAATACTTTGTTTGCCCTTCTGTTTCTGCGATTATTCGAAGTTGTTGCAGAGGTTCTCTGCCTGCTAGGTCCTCGTCTGACATGATGTCTTCTTCTCCAACATAGTCTGTTTGATTGATCCATGATGTTCCTGTTTGGCTAGCCCCGTCAGCAAATGACAGGAGTTCTTCTACGTCTGCCGTTTGTTTTTTCATAGAAACCCCTCACTTTACTCGTTTCCTTTAGTGTTCCCTGTTGATTATTCTTAAAACCCTCTTGCTTGAGACAGAATGTGTTGCGGTGGTTAGTTAGTGCAAAGATGTGCTCCTAACGCTTCGCTTTTACTCACAAATTCACTCACTATTCCTACGCACTCTAACTTGAACTAAACCATTTTTAAAAAAGCCCCTGCAATCGTGAGTTCACGACTACAAAGACAGTCTGTTTTTACATATCTTTATGCGTAAATGGGCACTTCCCTGTTAGCGGCACGCAATCGTCGCCGATGAAGGACTGTTTCCATTCATTATGCGTTGGATCTCCGAAGTGGCTAATGTCCGGATGCTTCGGAAGATCATCCCATTCCTCGACACGCTCACGAACCTTTTCACGCGAGTTGATCCCACCCTTTTCTGTGCCTGTTAGACCTTTAAAAATCTTACGTGGCTGAAAACCGATGACCATTGCATTGCCTAGATCACGCGTCTTCCTCTGTTTATAAGCAGGCGCATTGCCAAAAGCAAAAATCGGCTCGCCTTGGAAATGGAAGTCCCATAGGTAGTGATCAGGGTCACGTGGTGCTTCAGCTGGCCATTCTTTCGGATCTTCTATATGCACATACTGCAGAATATCCCAAAACTGCTGACGATATTCTTCTATTGAACCTTCTTCTTCAAAAGGCTCAACAAAGACAAATAATCCATGACGTTTATGCTTAGGATTTTCGAATAGCTTTAAAAATGCTGACAACGCTTGAGGTAAGTTTGACCAGTCCTTTTGAGAAACATATGCATAGCGTAACTCACCTTTATTTTCACCAGCCATTCCAAAATAGCATGGAAACGTTTTGTCCGTCACAATAGCATGGAACGTCTGATATTCTCTAAGTAACCATTCTGGTAAATCATTACGTTCTGTAAAGTCTTCCTTTTTCAATAACGGGTTTGATGTTTGAATCAATGTTTTATATTCCCCCTCTAACTAACTATGCTGTATATGCGTTACCCTCACCTTAACGGAATGAAACATATGGAGGAAATGGTTCTCACTTACTATTTACACTCCTCGAGAGCAACTTATACAAGATACGGAATACGATGGGGACCTAGAACACACTACGATTTTATACAAAGAGAACACCTCATCGATTTCATTCGACAAGGCGTTCTTTTATTGTATAGGTTTCGGATTTTCCTGTAATTCATCGATCGTTTGCATAACCAACGTGACTGCTTGGCTCAAAGCACTTCCTCCGCCAAGTGCGGCTGCTACTCCGACCGATTCCAGCACTTCTGAAACTGTACAACCTGCATCCATACAGGCTTTTGTATGGAAAATAATGCAGTATTCACTATGAGCGTACACACTAACTGCAAGTGCAATGAGCTGCTTATATTTTTGACTGATATCTCCTTCTTCAAAACTTACTTCCGTAAATGCATGGAATGATTTCATTAACTTCGGCAATTGTTCGCTCATTGCGCCCATACCGGTTTTGTAATCTGCCAGTACGGCATCTGTAAATGTATAGTCTTCCATATAGATCGCCTCCCGTTATAGCAACAGTATGTCCGATTCTTTGTTTGCTATGCAGCGATTAAGGAAATGTTATAAGCAATTACAAATCAAGGAGGTTCATCATGAAAATTGTCATTACAGGTGATACACATATTCCTGGTAGAGGAAAAGTTCTGCCTTCACGGTTACTTAAAGATTGTGCTACGGCTGATTTGATCGTACATACAGGTGATTGGAAATCCATCGAAGTTGTGCAGATGCTTTCTGAATTCGCAGAGGTAAAAGGAGTTTCAGGAAATGTAGATGAAGAGGATATTACACAACAGTTTCCATTGCAACAAGTGATTCAAGTAGGACACGTTAAAATCGGCTTGGTACATGGTCATGGAGATAAAAAGACTACAGAAAAACGTGCAATTGAAGCATTTGAAGGAGTGCCACTAGACGTTATTATCTTCGGGCACTCCCACATTCCGATGCTTCGTTACATCAATAAAACCTTGCTGCTAAATCCTGGTTCCCCGACAGATAAGCGGAAACTCCCACATTATTCATTCGCTATCTTACATATCGAGGAAGAGATTCGTGCAGAGTTAATTTTCTTTGATGATAAAACATAAACTACAAAGTGATTAGAACGTCCAGCCGCGTTTATATTGAACAGGTGATTCAATTTCGACACCAAGTTCTTTAGCCGCTGTATACGCCCAATACGGATCACGTAATAATTCGCGAGCAAGCAATACGATATCCGCACGATCATTTTGAAGTATTTCTTCTGCTTGCAGCGCCGATGTTATCAACCCTACTGCACCTGTTGCAATATTCGCTTGCTGACGAATTATATCCGCATGAGGCACTTGATACCCTGGGAACGGATGAATTGCTGCAGGTACTACACCGCCTGTGCTCACATCAACCAAATCGACACCTTGCTCTTTCATCCAGCGAGCCATTTCTGCATATTGTGAAGCATCCATGCCACCCTCTTGATAATCTTCGGCTGAGATTCTGACAAATAACGGACCTTCCCAAACGGATCGTATGGCATCAATCACTTGCCCGAGTAAACGGTAACGATTTTCTGCTGATCCACCATACTCATCTTCTCGATGATTACATAATGGTGTTAAGAATTCATTAAGTAAATAACCATGAGCACCGTGGATTTCAATGACATCAAAACCAGCTTCCTTGGAACGGATTGCGCCTTGTTTGAATGCTTCAATCGTTTCTTCAATATCCGCAATTGTCATCTCTGCCGGTGTCTTATATTCTTCATTGAACGCGATGGGACTTGGAGCATAAATCGTTCCTTCCACTGTCGCTTTTCTTCCCGCATGTGCCAGTTGGATACCCGTACGAGACCCGTGTTGCTTCATCAAACGCACGATTTCTGTTAATCCTTCGACGTGATCATCCGACCAGATTCCCAAATCTTCACTCGAAATTCTCCCTTGCGCTTGAACAGCTGTTGCTTCTATGATAATGAGACCGACTTGGCCGACTGCACGTGTTGCATAGTGAGTTTTATGCCAATCCTCCACTTTTCCATCTTGATTATGTGAAGAGTACATGCACATTGGTGCCATTGCAATCCGATTTTTAAATTCTACGTTACGTATAGTATAAGGGCTAAATAATTTTGTCATGAAAATTCCTCCTTGAATAGTAGCTAGTGAAAGTATAGCAAATCTATAGTGGTTTTTAAGGAATCAGGATTTCACTAAGATGATTCATCATTATTCTTGGTTACTAAAAAACTGAAGACAACTCCATTTTTAGAGTTGTCTTCAGTATGATGCGAAGCTTATTGTGATTTGTGTTTTATTATTTATTGACCATTTTCATAAATTCTCTCATTAATCCTGGAAGATCGGGCCAAGCATGTCCTGACACGAGGTTTCCTTCTGTATGAAGATCTTTTTCGATATACGTAGCGCCTGTTGCAGTAACATCAGGTTTACATGCAATATACGCCGTGTATTCTCTGCCCTTCATAAGGTCTGGAATAATGGATAATACTTGAGCCGCATGACAAACAGCCGCCACAGGCTTATCTTCTTCAAAGAAATGACGGACAATTGCTGGTAACGATTCATCAAGACGAATGTATTCTGGCGCGCGTCCACCTGGAATAATGAGTGCATCATAGTCTGCAGGATTGACATCTTTGAATGCAATATGCGAATCCAAGCCATAAGCAGGTTTTTCTACATACGTTTCCATTCCGTCGATGAAGTCATGCGTAACAGTATATAACTTTTTTACGGACGGTGAAGCAATAGTCGTGTCAAATCCTTCTTCCAAACAGCGATAATACGGATAGAAAATTTCCAGCGCTTCTACAGCATCTCCGCCTAGAATTAATACTTTTTTACTCATGTGCAGATCCTCTCCCTATTCTGAATTGTGTTACTCCTTTACTTCTTTCGACAGTTTACGAATGAATCCTCTTTCTTTTAATGAAATTGGCTTCATTACGTATAGTTATCTCGAATCGCAACATATTATGGCGAGGAGGGATTTCTATGGACAGAGATATACGTCACCTGTTTCACAAAGGAACCATCAACGAAGAAATGGGAATGGAGTTTGAAGACATTGCGGAAGCAGCTTCAAAAGCTCGGGAAAATTCGAGTGGTAAAGAATATCGTGACGCATTGAAAGAAGTTTATCGTGAAACAGAAGATAAAAGAAATAAGTAATGAAAAAACCAGACAGCTTATACTGTCTGGCTTTTCATATCTTATTGTATGTGATCCTTTTACTTCTGCGTATCATATATTGCTCAATAATTATGGCGAGAATCGTTCCTGTAATCAATCCGTTAGATAACGTAGAAGCTACAACGGCAGGAAGTTCAGACAAGCTTTCTGCGGGTACGAACATAGTACCCACACCCACCATCAACCCAAATGCTACAGCTTGACGCGCGCGTTCTTTTTCCGGATCGGCATCTAGTTCATTGAATGCCATCGATACCATCTTCGTAAAGATCGCGAAGGTTACAGCGTATGCAACGGGAGCAGGTAATGCCGCAAATATGGCCATGATGCTTGGAAACAGTGTAATCAACACCAATAACGAACTACCGATAATGAACGGTTTAATAGATGGCATTCGTGTTGTGCCAACGAACCCTGCAGATCCTGAGATGGGTACGGAACCAATAGCGGAAAAAGCGCCTGCGATTAGATGTATAAACCCTGAAGCAAATGCTCCTTGGCGCAAGCGATCTGGTGGATGGATATGAAAAGATTCCTTCAGTAAATGCTCCATGACTCGAATAGAAGCAAGCATATTCGCTACCAGTAATAAAGTAATGAATACTGCCGTAACGAGTACTCCACTATCCCAGACAGGTTTCCCATAAACAAACATTTTCGGCAGCTGGATCAGTTGATCGGACACCCGCGCTACCGCTGGTGTTTTCCCTAGTGCCAGGAAGATTCCCCAACCAAGTGCAATCGAAATCAATACAGCGTATTTAGATATCGACGGACGTTTATTAGCCATCGTAATGAATGTAATCAACAAGACAATAAAACTTCCAAGCAAAATGATGGGGTCGAGATGATCTCCTACTTCTTCTATGCCCATCATACCTTTAATGAATGTTCCACTTAGTTGTAAGATCAACAACATTAAATAAGTGAACGTAATGGCTGGTGTAAAAAGTGCTTTCATTTTTGTAATGATTCCAGTAGCCGCTAGGATAATGAATAGCACACCACTGTATAACATACCGCTTTGCAAGGCTTGCAAGACGTCTGTTGATGTTGTATAAAAGATGCCAATCATTCCAGCATAGACTACATAGATTCCCCACCATAATCCCGCAGGTCCTTCGTTGATGGGCATACGGTGTCCGAAGAATGCTTGAATCAGACAGGCGATACCGAGTACGAATATAGTTCGTTGCATGAACAGTGAGGTAGCGATTGGGTCCATGTCGAAGACGTGTGCGATGGCGATGGGTGCTGCGATGGATGAGGCGATGAGAAAGACGGTCCATTGTATACCGCCTGCTAGATGTTTCATTGGACAATTCCTCCGATAAGTGTTGCGTTGTTTAGAATCTTTATAGTATATCATGGGAAGTTGTTGTTTTTCGAACCTATGGATAATTTGTTTGAAAAGTAAGTAGGATACGATGTTAAGTTGTGTTTTTGCGAACCCTTTTCTCTTCCTTGTTTTTGCATAGGTAGTGGTTTGACTAGCAAAGTAAGTGGGGCGGTCATTGCCCCCACTTCGGCGGTGGTGGATGGCTTCCGCAATGAGCCAGTCAGGAAGAGCGCCTGGCTGTCTCATTACTACGCCTACCACTGTCAGCCGCCTACGTTAGATTGGGGGTAGGACAGTTCAAGTACTTGTTTTTCGAGTACATAGAGAAGGTGTTCGTACAAGTAAGTAGGATACGATGTTAGGTAGTGGTTTTGCGAACCGTTTTATCTTCCTTGCTTTGTGCAGAGGTAGTAGTTTGACTGGCAGTGTACGTGGGGCGGTCATTGGCCCCACTTCGGCGGTGGTGGATGGCTTCCGTAATGAGCCTACCACTGTCAGCCGCCTACGTTAAATTGTGTGTAAGTCAGATCAGATACTTGTTTTGCAAGAATAGGAACTAGTACTACCCGGTCACTGGTTTTATCTCCTATAAACCACAAACAAACTTGCTAACCACTTAGTAGCGCAGGCACAACTGCGGGGTCGGCCGTGGCCATGAGACAGCTAGCAAAGCTCCACCGCTAGTTGGCTCATGGCTGGAGGCAATCCCCCACGTGCCTGCGCGAGTCCAAACCATGACACTTACTACTTTCCATGCACAAGCCAATGTCGAGCAACGACCTAAACCAAACGTTACGTACTTTTAAACACCGAAGAATAATCCTACCCAGTCACTGGTTTTCATCCTTTATAAACCACAACTGAACTTGTCAACCACTCAGTAGCGCAGGCACAACTGCGGGGTCGGCCGTGGCCATGAGACAGCTAGCAGCCCCACCGCTAGTTGGCTCATGGCTGGAGGCAATCCCCCACGTGCCTGCGCGGGTCCAAAGCATGACCCTCACTACTTTCAATGACCAAGCCAAACTCGAGCAACGACCACAACACAAAAAAGAACTATCACAAGAAGCAGTAACATCACCGCTCTTTGGATAGTCATTTTGAAATTCCGATTACTTTCCTTTCGGCTGCAGCGTAAGCACACGACCGTCCGGTATGTCTTCGCTCATCAACGTTTCATGATAGTTCCCAAGCGCCCAGTCCTCCGCCTGGTCGTGGAACCATTTGGACTTCAAGTGTCCACTTTGCCCTGGCCCGACGACGTGGTATGTTTTTGTTAAATCGTCTAAGTCTGCAACGAAACGCCAAGATGCGCCGTGATTGACGGAGCCATCGTCTTTAAACGCGGCCGCTTGTACGGTGATATTAGATCCACCGATTGGTTGTTTTTCGGGATTTAACAATTTTGCAAATAGAGGTGAAGCACTCGCCAATGGATGGGGGAATGTTAGTTTGTGATAATCTCCCCATGCCCATTTTTTCTGTTTGTCGCCGAAGTCATTGGCAATGTTTTTCATTGCCTTGCTGAATGCATCGTATACCCATTGATCAATACCTTGTTTTTCTTCAAGCCAGACGCTTTCTTCTCCGTTATAACCTTTGCGTAGAAGTTCATCTGTAATCTGATTTTTGCCCGGCATGAGTTCATAGACATCTGACGGCATTTCATCGCGGAACATATCGATTTGTAGTTGCTTCATCCACTTATGGAAAATCAGTGGGGCGCTGCTGTCTTTCGAATCAATTTGATCCCAGTTTTGCAACATTTCCAACGTGTCTTTATAGTCGCCTGACTGGTCTTTATTCTTTACTGATCCAATCATGGAATCAAGAAATTCTGCTGCATAGAGATTTTTTTGATCCATTTGGAGTTTCATCATATCGTCTGTAGTGAAGTTATCTCCTTCACGTAACACTTCCGCTATCCGTTCGAAACGGTATGGTTGTGCCCAAAACTTCGTAATGTGGTATGGATAACTTTCATTCACCACTTCATTGTTGGCTGTTGCGATAAAGCCTTCATCTGGATTCACAACACGTGGCAGTTCATCGTATGGTATATACCCTTCCCACCCATAGTCTGATGAATCTCCAGGCACTGCCAATTGTGCGTCTCCTTGTTTTCGAATCGGTATCCGACCGTTCGCTTTATACGCGATTGTGCCGTCCGTTGAAGCAAAGACAAAATTCTGTGCAGGAGCATGGAATTTTTCCAATGCTTTCTCGAAACTCTGCCAATCCGATGATTTATTCATCTCCATGATCGCTTCGAGTTCAAGCGTTGGTTCCAGTGCTGTCCACTGCATCGAAAATAATGCATCTGGATCTTCTTCTTTGTACATGACATCTGAAATGATTGGACCATGTTTCGTGACGATTACTTCATATGGAATATCTTTACCATCTTTAACTTTGATCGTCTCATCACGCACTTCTGCCTGTTCCCATTTTCCGTCGTAGCGGAACTGACCTTTTTCAGTTGGATGCGGAACTTCAATATACAGATCTTGCACATCCGGTCCGACGTTAGTAACTCCCCAGGCAATGTCTTCATTATTGCCTAAAATGATTCCTGGAATCCCAGCAAAGATTACTCCTTCCACATTTTGCTCAGGCGATTGCAGATGCATTTGATACCAAATAGATGGAGTGCTCAGTCCTAAATGCGGATCATCGGCTAGTAGTGGTTTACCCGAAGCTGTCTTTTCTCCAGATACTACCCAGTTATTACTGCCATTGAATTCAGGTGGCGATAGCTCTGGTAGAAAACGTCCCGCCACTTCCACGTTATATTCTTTATTTGCTGTCATGATAGATTCTGCGTTTTCCGGATACGTAAGGAATAAATCCTTCACTTTCTCTTCTGGGAATGCATTAATTGCCCAGTGGCGGAATGCTTGCGGTTGCCACCTCCCGCCGAGATCATACGCCATATACTTCCCAATTGTTAATGAATCGACAGGAGTCCACTCTTCAGGTTCATATCCAAGAAGTGCAAATTCATAGGATAATTTCTTTTCAGCCTTAGACTCCTCAATGAATGCGTTGACTCCTTCTGCATACCAACCGAGTACCTCTTTTGCGTGATCGCCATAGCCTTGATATGAAGCTTCCGCGGCATTTCTCAAACTGAATGTGCGGAAAAGCTTATCCGTATCGACCGCCTTGTCGCCGATGACTTCCGCTAGGCGACCACTTGCCTGCCTGCGTGCTAAATCCATTTGGAATAGACGATCTTGCGCTTGGACATAACCTTGTGTGCGATATAGGTCTTCATCCGAAGCGGCATTGATATGCGGTACCCCATTCTTATCTCGTGTAACAACTACTTCTTGTTCAATGAATGTGACTTCATGCTCTCCCGCTTCAAGTGGTTTTGATTTAAGAATGTAAGCGTTTGCAAATATAGCGATTAGTACTGCTACGATTGACAGTATACTAAGCGCCCAAAGCGTTATTTTTTTACCTCTTCCCATGCCATTACCCCCCTCTGTATAGCTTAGTATACTATTAATATATTGAAATTACTTTAGTTATTATTGCTTAGAGGGAAGGATTAAAAGCAGTTTTGAGATTTGATTGGATAGAATCGAACAATTCGCTTCTAAAACCGCGCAAAAAAGAATGCCCTTTAATGAAGTAGCTTCATTTTAAGGACATTCTTTTTTGTTTTTCATTATCGGGATTCGAAGATTTTTTGGATGACGTGATTGTTATTTGCTTTACCGAAGTTTTTATGAATACAGCTTTGTGGCTTTTCACTCAAAATAGACGCGAAGCTTTTGGCCAATTCCGCTTCCCCTGCCACATGCACTTCTTTCCAGCCGCGCTTCTTTTTCATATTCCCTACCACAGAGCCCATATCCTTATAAAAACGATCTAAGTTCTCTTTCAATCGATGGTCAAAACCGTCTGTATGTCCTCCTACTCCCCGCTGTATGGAAGACTTAACCCCTTTTTGTTCTTTCCAGACATCAAGACCCGAATCGAATTCATAGACCTTTTCATCATGGACTCTCCCCATTGCCGTATCTAAAATCCGAACATCGCTGTAACTTGGGAGTATAATTCCCGCTTCTGGATATGCTTTTAACATATACTCCAATTCATCAGTCATTGCTCGTTCTTCCCAGTGAAAGCTTGTTTTCACCGCTACTTGGACATAATGTACTGACCAAATTTCAGGATTTGCAGCAGCGAAAATGATTGCCCCTTTTGCCAAATCATTTTGTTTATCTTCAATTTCCTTCATGACTTTATCTTTCAATGAACGAAATGAAGATAATTCCTTTTCATTTCCTGACGCCACGAGGTATTCATCAAGCCTCTTTAATCCGGACTTCAAATGAATTCTCCATGCAGCTTGCTGTTGTTCAGGATCTGCAGGATTCGTGTTCAAGTATACTGATAGCACACAACGGTCATCACAGCGAAACGCCTTCAACTTTTTTAACTCTTCGCTAATGTTCATCCATTCATCCTCCTTATTCCCTCAGCCATAGCATGCCCGACAAAGTGAATATTACAAGGGGAGAAGCATTGTGAATTTTTTCAAAAAAAAAGCAGTGCGCTTTCGAATGAAAGAAACACCGCTTTTACACTTAGTTAGTTATGCTTTTGGCTTGTCTTTTGGATAGTACGAGAGCCACAACAATAATGATTGCGATAGACAAGAATATCGTATATACACTGCCTGTTATGCCCGCTACTATAAATCCGATGAATGCAGCAACTGCATTTAATAATGCATAAGGAAATTGCGTTTTTACGTGATCAATATGATCCGCGCCAGCACCTGTGGAGGATAAAATGGTCGTATCGGAAATCGGTGAACAATGATCTCCAAAAATCCCACCTGACAACACAGCTCCAATACAAACAAGCATATGCGCATCCAGTGCTACTGCCATTGGGATAGCAATCGGAAGCATAATAGCGAACGTTCCCCAAGACGTACCAGATGCTATCGCCATGATTGCACCTACAACAAATAATATGGCCGGTATGATGAATGCTGGAACGTTTCCTTGCATCACTTCTACGATATAATTCGCAGTTCCCATTTCACCGATGACTTGACCAAGCGCCCACGCTAACACAAGTGTTGTCGCTACATACACCATTTTCTGCATGCCCATCGTGTAAATATCAACAGTTTCACCAAACTTCTTAATTTTGAAAATCAGCATCAGTACTACAATGGTGATTGCTGCAAATAAGTAGGCCGTGCTAAGTGATACTCGGAAATCTCCCCCTGGAACCGGCTCAAAAGGAAATCCGAAAGAAACAAGTAAACCAAATAATGTTACAAACAATACAAGCAATGGTAACCATACTAAGATGGCACGGCTTTCAGTTGTATATTCATCTGTAATTTCGGGTTTACGTAACGGCTTAGATTCTGGCCAGTATAGCTGACCTGTCTCACGTACACGACGCTCAGCTTTCCCCATTGGCCCAAAATCTAGTTTCGTCAACGCAATGACTGGAACTAAAAGAACGGCTAATATAGCATAAAATTGAAACGGAATTACTGCAACTAGCGTACTGAACTCAGAATCTGCAATATTTAAATTATCAAATTCCGCACGGATTAATCCCATAATATACACGCCCCACCCAATGAACGGAATTAATACCGCAACTGGTGAAGAAGTAGAATCGATAATCCATGCAAGTTTTTCACGAGATATCTTTGCTTTATCAAAGATCTTTTCAAAAACCGGCCCAACAATTAATGGAGTTCCTAAGTCCGAAAAGAAAATAATTATTCCACCGAACCAAGCGCCAAGTTGTGCTCTAGCCCTAGTAGTAAAAAACTTTGCCGAAGAAGTTGCAAGTGCTGCACCGCCACCTGACTTTTCCATCAGGGCGACAAATCCGCCGATAAAGAACAGAAGAACTAGTACGGCTGCATTATAACCGTCTGTAAGTTGCGGGAATAAGTAATCTCCTATTGTAGATGTAGTAGCAGTTAGCGGATTACCCCCAACTAGAAGAAGCACACCAATAAAGACCCCTGAGAATAAAGCAATGATGACGTTCTTCGAGATGATCGCTAAGATGACCGCGACTAGTGGCGGTAAAAGCGAGAGTATTCCCATATGATCCATAGTTATTTACTCCTTCGTTTATGTAATTACTTGCATATACATGCAGTTTGCAGACTACTTTAGTATAAATAGTTACGCGAAGGATAGCAATGAATTATCAAAATTGACCAATTTTTAAAAAACGTGCCGTCAATTCAGCAACTTCTTTCTGATGATGGATTTCTTTATGACCATAAGGCAACGTAATGAAATCAGATAACCCTGGATAATGTACTGAATTCAGCTCTATTCTTCCGTCATTTTCACCTGACAGTAATTTTCCGAGCCATAAATGATTTCGGTTTCCTGCGATTGCACCAATCGAAACAGGACTGATATCTGGTAGGTTCATCTGCTCAATATACACTGCATTTAGGGACTGCAGCGTCTTATAGTATTCGGTATAGCCATTGATTTTACTCGCAACGTGTGCAAGCTGACTTCCTCGGTTCGGCGTAGCAATTTGTACACAGCGACCAATTGAATCAATCCAATCGGTTTCCTGCAATACTTTTCGAATTAGTAAACCACCCGTACTATGTCCAACCAGATGAATAGGCGATTCTCTCTGTAAAGCCATATCGAATAAAGTTTTTTCCACAAGAAAAAAAGAATGATCGAATTCATGACGGGTTAACGGTAAATCGAGTGACCGACAATGAAAGCCATAGTGTTCCAAATGGCTGGACAACGTCTGCATGTCCCGGGAAGTTTTATTAAAACCATGAAGTAAAAGAACTTGTTCTTCCATGCGATCACCCCTTACTGATTAATTTCTCGCTTCAATCTTTTTTATAAGCTCCATCGTTTGTCGATTCAACTTCTCTACATCTACTTTGTCCTTTTGAACATCATTTATTTGATATTGTTGCTTTAGCAGTAATATCCTTTCAACACTTTCATTGATTCGTTTTTCCGTTAGTGTTCCTTCATCAATTGCTCTTTGTAATGCGGTTAGTATTTCGTTTACTGGCGTATAGTTATGCCCAACAAGCAATATGTCTCCTCCGGCTTGAATGGATCGAACTGCTGCTTCTCCAATCGCATAGTTCTTACCAACGGCCCCCATGACCAAATCATCGGTAATGACTACACCATCAAACTGTAATTCATCACGCAATAAGTCTTGAATGATCTTTTGGGAAAATGAAGCAGGTATTTTTGGATCATAGGCTTCTACAATTAAATGGCCGACCATTACTGCTTTTACTCCACCATCAATAGCTCGCTTAAAAGGAGGCAATTCTACTTTCTGCAGTCGCTCCTTATTATGTTTGATCACTGGCAAATCAATATGTGAGTCTACACTCGTATCACCGTGTCCCGGAAAATGCTTCACGACAGGAATGACATGTTGCGACATCATTCCATTCGCTTGCTGAATTCCTGCCTTACTCACTAACTGCACATCAGCACCATACGAGCGATCACCAATCACTGGATTATTCGGATTGCTGTCAACATCAAGTACAGGTGCAAAATCCATATTCAAGCCAAACGCACTCATTTTACGTCCGATTAACTCACCGACATCATAAGCATATTTCCCATTTTCAACATGTCCGATTTTGCGATTGGAAGGTGTTTTCACAAGCGCCTTCGGTAATCGGGTAACCCGTCCACCTTCCTCATCTGCACTAATGAACAATGGCGTATCGGCGTTTGTATTGGCTTGTTTCAAATCATTGATCAAATCTAACGACTGTGACACCGATTCGAAATTCCGTTTAAATAAAATAATGCCACCCACATGTTTATCCTGAATCAATGTCTTGGCTACCGAATCCAGCTGTGGTCCTTGCACGCCTATCAATAGTAACTGACCAAGTTTTTCATCTAGCATCATCTTCTGCAATACATTCTGAACTTCCACACTTGGCTTATGAACAACAGCAACTTCTTCGATTATTCCACTCTTCTCTGAAGTGGAAAATATAATGGTTAACTGATATTCGTCATTCAGTTCATACACAAAAGCCGGTTTACCTTCTTCAACCACTAGTTCATCTGCTGTTCCCAACACTTCCTCGGTTTGAGAAAGTGTTATGTCATCAACTGTTGAATCCAATGAACGTAATGTATATACCTGATTATTCTCAGTCAAACGAAGTTTCAGCTGTTGTTTTTCATACATCGCATATATCCCATTACTATCGCGTTCAATTTTATCCGCTTCGCCCAACTGCTCTTGAACGGTTCTAAAGGGTGTTTCCCCTACTTCCCACTGTTGATTCGGAAGCTGTCCTTTTTCAGCAGCGTCGCGGATGGCAATCAGCGCCTGCTTGTTCTGTTCTTTTTGTTTATTTTCTTGCTTAAGTTCTTCATTCTTAACGCTTTCTTCATTGGAACATCCTGTTATGACGATAAAGAGTGCACTGATAACGAGTAACTTTAAAAATCTACATAGTTTCCGCATAGTTCACCTCTTCTTTTAGTCATGATACCATTTTTCAGACAGTTATTGATATCGCAAGCTGTTGCATAAAACCTCGACTTTTGTTCATCCTAGTCGATAGGAGGTGGACGAATATGTCGAATAAAAATAGTAAGAAAACGATGAATGAACGGACGCACAATCCGCTGAGTACGTATGAAAACAAAAACAAAGAAGCTAGCAATAGTAATAATCAACATCCAGAAGGCCACTCACCAGAAGAGTTTTCTGCAGAGTTTGGATCTAGGCCAAGAAATAAGAAGAAAAAATAAAACAACTGCTGTATTCTGAAAACAGAATACAGCAGTTGTTTTATTTTACCCTATTTCATTTAGCCTACTATGACGTCTTCCATACCAGTCTCCCACTTTATTGTATAAAGAGGCAAGTACTTGCTGGAATAGCATACCGAAAACGACTGGCATTGCCACTTTAGCTGGGAAGAACGTCGTGGCGATAACTACACCTGTTGCGATATTACGCATTCCGCCAACAAACATGAATGTCGTGACAATGACAGGATCCCTCCAAAGTAAATGTGCCAGCAATAACGCTGAGGCATAGCCGGTTAGCGCAATGAAAAGTACCATAGCAATAATACCAACAAGTTCTAGCGTAATCTTCTGTACATAAGGTGCTACCGCACTACCATTAATCGCAACAATCGCAAACAGACTCAATTTAGAAAACGGTGCTAAGCGAGGTCCCCATTTTTTTTGGACGTTGCCTTTCGATAATTCATTTAACGCAATACCTACTATCGTAGGTAATACAATCATCCATAGTAAATTTAAAATCAATGACATATTATCGATTGTGATACGTTCTCCAACGACAATGTGAATAATCGTTGGTAAGACGATGGGTGCTAATAGCGTATCAATTAAAATAATGGACAAACATAATGGTAAATTCCCTTTTGAAATGGTTACCCAGATTACACTTGTAACACCTGTAGGTATAGCAACTGCCAATACGAAGCCGACTGTAAGTAAATGATCATCAAAAAAGATGGTAGATAAAAAGTAAGCCCAAGCAGGCATGATCATATGCAAAAATGCGATGCTCATTAACACAACTCCTGGATGCTTGCCTACCATACGCACTTCTTTCACATTCATACCTAGACTACCCACGAATGTCATGAATGCAAACAACCACGTGACGATAAATAACAGCTGTTCTCCTACTTGATGAAACAGTACACCCACTACTAAGCTGAGTGGTGTTAAAATGGCGATCCATCGTTGTAAAAATGTATTCAAATCACTTAACATACAATTCCCTTCTTTAAAGCCCGACATCAGTGTTGATATAGTCGTATTCTAGCATAGTCGTTTGCCTGAGAGTAAATACTCTTCCCTAATGAACAAAATACATGCATAAAAAACCCGTAGCGCTGAATCGCTACGGGATGTTGTTTTGAATTTATTTTGTGTATGAAAGAACTGCGTAATTACTGAAGTTCTTCATTGCGTCAGTTGCTTCTGCTTTCTCAGCGTATTCAAAAATCCGTACGTTTTCTTGACCAAATAATGTAATTACCCACATGTTTTCCAGTCTCCTTTTAATCTGTATGGTTATTCTTGCCATAAAATCTGAAGTTTAGTACGTGTATGAAAGAACTGCGTATTTGCTGAAGTTTTTCATGGCATCAGTTGCTTCTGCCTTCTCAGCATATTCAAAAATCCGTACGTTTTCTTGACCAAATAATGTAATTACCCACATGTTTGTCAGTCTCCTTTTAATTCGTATTGGTATTCTATTGTTAAAAATTGATACTTAGTATGTGTATGTTAGTACTGCGTATTTGCTAAAGTTTTTCATTGCACTTTTCGCTTCTGCTTTTTCAGCGTATTCAAAGATCCTTACGTTTGCTTCATCAAACAATGTGATAACCCACATATTGTGTAGTCTCCCTTTTTGTTTGGCTGCTTTTTTCCGAAGAGGAATTGGCTAACCAATTTCTTTTGTTACTCTTATCATACTCTGTTCTACAACAAAAGAAAGCGGTATGTGAAGCATTTCACAATTCATTCAAAATCAAAACGCTTACATATGTCATACTTGTGACTGCAAACGTTTTCTTATTACTATTATTCATTTTATGCATATTTTTTATAATTAATTTTATTTTTTCATCAACATGAAATTACATCCTTCGACAGTGGATACGAACTGACACCCTTAATCAGATATGCTTTAATTCAATTTATATGTAAAAAACCGCAGCGAGTTACGCTACGGTCAAAGTAATAACTACTTATTTTGTGTAAGAAAGAACAGCATATTTACTGAAATTCTTCATTGCATTCATGGCTTCTATCTTCTCAGTATATTCAAATATTCGTACGTTCGCTTGATCAAATAATGTAATTACCCACATGTTTGTCAGTCTCCCTTTAATTTCGCTTTTTATCATTCATTAATATTAACTATGCGTATGTTCAGTGATTTTTATTTTGTATAGGATAAAACAGCGTACTCATTGAGCTTCTCCATGGCAGTCGTAGCTTCTGCTTTCTCTGCGTATTCAAAGATCCGTACTTTTTCTGTTTCGAACAATGTGATAACCCACATATTGTTCAGTCTCCTTTTTGGTTGTATTTAGATTCACAAGGCGAGAATCTATGACCAACTTTTCTTATTAACCTTAGTATACTATCTTTAGTATGCGTTTTGGTCACATTGTGAAGGTTTTCACAAATCATACAAAGTTGAACCGCTTACATATGACTACTTTGTGAATATTAGTCATTACAGGTTTAGCTGCTCACTACTATTTCTATTGAACACAAATAGAATTTTAAGACATATACTATGATGAAAACGTAAAGAAAGGATGAGTTCAATCAATCAACCTATGCCAAATTTCATATTTACATGTTGGTATCAGCCACTATATGTATTTCCTTGTTTCCATACGTTCCCTTTACGGCAATTGAATCAAGCTGATATCCCACCTGTACTAACACACCGTAATCCAACAGATTTTGGTCCTATGCCCTTCACGATTAATATAGAAGAGGCCACAAAAAGAAACCAAACATTCCGCACTGTATTATGGACGGGTGACCATTTGCAACTCACACTCATGAGTATTGCGCCTGGAGAGGATATTGGTTTGGAAATCCATCCCCACGTCGATCAATTTATTCGACTCGAGGAGGGGCATGGAATTGTTCAGATGGGGCGTAGAAAGGATCAAGTAGATTTGGAGAGGCACGTTCAGGATGATGATAGTATTATTATTCCAGCTGGAACTTGGCATAATTTAACGAACACAGGTACTGTACCCATCAAATTATATACTATTTATGCACCGCCAAATCATCCGCACGGTACGGTACATGAAACGAAAGCTATTGCGGAGGAAATGGAGTCCACACATACAACTCACAGTACAGATATGAAATAATCAAAAGTAACTTTACTACGGTAGAAAAAGTGAAAAAGACAAGACACCTATTTACATGGCGTCTTGTCTCTTTCATTACTATTCATAGTATAAAATTTCTTATAACAATAATAACGCTAAGCTAACTACGATAGAAATTGAGAGGGCAATTTTACTTAATAACACAAGCTCTTCAGTTCTGAACTTTATTACAACTGCCAATATAGCTACAATGCCCATTGCGGTAGCTAGTGCTCTCTGCATGGCAAAATCTGTAGGAAAAGCTGTAAATGCTAGGTAGGATAAAAGCAGGCCAAATAACATATTAATTATAATGATACTGTTATTGGATTTACTTTTATATAATACGGTTTGAATTCCTATTGCGATGACTACTAAAATTATATATATGATCCCCAATACGCCTAATGCCATTTGAGTATCCTCCCTTCTACTATAAGATTTACTAATTCAGTAATTGTAACATGAAGTCGATTATTACGATATTTCTACATTCGTTGTTTCTTTAATTCTTCAAATTCAGCAACAGATCTGCAAAACATAAGGATTCAGGTATCATTTATACGCAATAGTAAGATTCCCTTGTACGCAAAAATCCCCTCGGACTATTCGCCAGAGGGAAGTTGAAATATACATCCGTTAGATATATTCCATGCTAACAGAAGGCCGATATCTTCTCATTACATCAATAGTGTTTTATCGAACTAAACAATTTAAATTGGCTGGTGACTGGCCTTTTCAACCTTAAACAATTCATTCAAATAATGATTTATAAATATCCTCTCAGGATCGAGCTTCTCTCTAACCGCAAGGAAATCTGATAGCTTAGGATAAAGTGTTAACAAATCTTCCTTTGTTCGAGTATGCATTTTCGCCCAATGGGGTCTGCCGTCAAATTCTTGCATAATTGATTCCATATCATGAAAGTATTCTTCGTAGGGCATTCCTTTGTACATATGGAAAGCGATATAGGCAGAGTCTCTCTGATAGGAGGGGCTTATCCATATATCATCTGCCTTCACTGTCCTACATTCGATAGGAAAATGAACTTCGTGCTTTTTTGTTACGATACACTCTCGAACTTTCTCCATGGCAGGCTTTAAATTTTCTAGTGGTATGCAGTATTCCATCTCCCTAAATCGAACTAATCTTGGCGTTGCAAATAATTGATAACTATTAGCTCTTTTAGTCGAGGTGCCCACTCCTTTTGCAGACATTCTGCTGAAAAACCGACTACTCTTTGGATATATTCTACATGTTTCTGAGAAGATAAAGAACAAATAGTTTTCTAGTAATAGATTTTTAAAATGATGAAGTGCCATTCTCTGAGGTTTTTGTTCAATGATATTCATTGTCTTCACTTGAACAAGATCTGAATATGGAAACAAATAAAATTCAAAATGGCGGTTCGACTTTATGAGTTGTTCAAGTTGCTGTGCCAGTTGACTAAATTCAATTTTCCGACTCTTGTATTCGTAGATTGGACAGGGAATAATTTTTATGGTGACTTTTACGATAATGCCAAGGAGCCCCAGTGATACAAGACACGCCTTAAAATATGTAGGGTTGCTTTCTTCTGAGATTGTTAGAATTTCACCCGCCCCAGTTACTAATACAACCTCTACTACTTGGGTTGAAATATTTCCAAATGCTACCCCTGTGCCATGAGTGCCTGTAGAAATAGCCCCTGCTATGCTTTGTACATTCACATCCCCTAAATTCTCCTGCGCATACCCTAGCTTACCTAATTCTTCACCTATTTGAAACAAACGGGTCCCACCAAGTACTGTGGCGTAACATTCCTCTTCATTTATGGACTCGATCCCGCTTAACTGATCAAGAGAAACTAGCCACTCACTGGTCTGAACTAAACTTGTAAATGAATGTCCAGCACCTACTACTCTTATTCTCTTATTTTGTTTTGAGGCTTCTTTTACGAGCTTGCAAATATCTTCAATTGAGGTGGGGTAAAATATATTCTCAGGAGTACTTTCACTTGTATGTGCCCAATTCTTCCATGTCTTTCTCTCATCCTTTTTCATCATATAAAACATACTCCCTCTCCCCGATATGTTTTATGCCGCCCAACTATTTGTTGGTCAGATATACATACAATCTCTTGAAAGCGTTCACAAACTTCTCCCGCTTTTGCAGCGCGAAAAATAACGGCATCTCCAATTTCCAGAGTTGCATTTTCATAATGTACCGGTGTTTGAACCTCGCCCGCTCCTTCTAAATCAAGCAACTTCCCGCCTACCGGATATACTGGCTGCGGTTCCTTATCCTTACCGGGTGGACCCGATGATACATATCCTCCACCGTGACAGGTGTATATATTGGGCGCAGGTTTCCGAACAATAGGTAAAGCGTAAAACAATGCCGGCTTGTATAAAAAGCCATTATAATAATCAAATAGCTTTGGTGAATAAAAACCAGACCCTACTGCAACCTCTGTAACAACATCTTCTTTAGTCGTTGAATCGAGACTTCCAGTACCGCCTCCATTAACTAATGGCAGTGAAAATCCCTCTTGTCTTAGTGCATGAACTACTTTGTTTCTTCGCTCTTCTACTTCCTTAATTGATTTCTTTTTCAAAAATTCTATAACACTATTTTTCAACCGTTGAGAAGGGACTTTATCTCCTACCCCTGCAATTTGAGCTTCATAGCCCATTATTCCAATGAGCTCTAGGTTCTGAAATTGTTTAATTTTTCTAGCAAGCTCTAATACTGCTGTAGAATCTTTCAGTGGCGATCTTCTTACACCAAAATGAAGATTAAAAAAGGTTGTGCTCATGTCAACATCAATACAAAGATAAAAACTCCCCTTTGTTTCCTTAGCAATATGATTGAGATGGTCAACATGCTCAGCTGCATCTACCATACAAATAATATTTTTCCCTTTAGAGTTTAGAATTGAAATATCAGATAAGGCTTTTTTGTCCCAGCAAGGATATGCTATTAAAATATCGTCCAATCCTTTTTCAACAAGAAAAACGGCTTCCTCTGGGCTGTAGCACATTACCCCTTGGAACACAGAACTGGAATTTAAAATTTTCTTAATAACCTCTACAGAACGAATAGATTTTGTAGCGATCCTTATCTTTTTTCCATTACCATAACTTGCAATTTGTCTACAGTTCTCCTCAAAAGCAGGCAGATCCAACAGCAAAGCTGGAAGTGAAATTTCTTCTGGAATTTTGTTTGAATGCATATACTTCACCTCTCTTTCATTACTCATCATTCTATTCTTTTAGTATAATATTAATACCATACCACGTAAATAACTTTCTATTGTGATTTATTTGACAAGTAGATCGATTTTCCTTTAGTACAATTAAAAAGACTTCGCAAGCACCGCCCTAAGTCGTCCTTTAACGAAGAAAAAAATGAATGATGAGCAATATAGTTAATAGTGTTTTCATCAGATTTTTTAACGTCTACTTTTTATTAAAAGATGAAATTATAAAGGCAATAAATTTTATTGACATAGGTTCCATTCTGTTAAAAAAGTAACTATATTTGTGTTAAATAAACTCGGTTCCAGTACGTCAAAAATCCCTCGAACATTCGTCCGAGGGAACATACAATATACTTCCTGTTTAAGTAAAATCTCCAAATATCATTACTACCAACTTATTTCAGCTCTATCAACGCCACGCACTCGACATGTGAGGAGTGCTGACGGTAGACAAATAATGAGATGTGCGTGTATTCACCTAACTTTAATAATCGCATCAATCATCAAAATGAGTATTCCTATTAAATAATTTTTCGTTATTTTTTACATCTTTTCAAAAGTCGATATAGAATCTAACACCTTAAATATAGCAACTCCAAAATCATTATTCATTACTTTCAATAATATACTCTTCTCCATCTATTTCTCCAAAAACTTCAAGTCGTTCACTTATTAATGAATCCATATAGTCATTAATGTTAACACTTATAGATTCAATTTCTTTGAGAAGAGGAATGCCTAACTCTATATTGCTTTTATAAAAATTCATATAACTATTTTTCTGTCTGTCTTTTCCAGCATACGTTGGTATTAAGTAATTACTAACGCTGTCTTCCAAATCATTTATTAAGTCACTATATAATATTAAATGATAGTTTTGAAACCAGTAACGTTCATCCATTTTTGATTTCAATTTTAATATATGTTCTGCATTAAATAGATTATCTTTTAAATAGTATGACACCAGTAACTGATTATTGCTTTCAACAACCATATTAACTGTTTCTGCCAATAAATAATCAAATCCCAATAATTTAATCGCATAATAATAATATAATTGCTCCTCATTAAATGGCTCAGACAATGCCTCATTGTATCTTACTTCTAAAAACTTTTTAAATTCTACTCCCAAAAATTGATCCACATCTTTAAAATGATTTATAGAATACAACATAGTTTCGGGTGAAAATCTAAATATATAACATAACTGGTGAAAATTAAATGTTTCAACTTTATACTTATTAAGATCGAGTTGTTGGAAATAAGTTGATTTAAAAAATGTATTCAAAAACGTCTTTTGGAGCTTCGGATCTTTAAGATTTGACATCCGATATATTAATTGATTAGTAAAATAAATTTTATTATTTTCTCTATCTTCTTGGTATCTACTTTTACAATCTGAAATTATCTTCTTCCAATACTTCTCAGATAAATGATAGTCATTATACCTTAAATAAGTCCATACCTCTATTTTTCCTTCGTTTCTCTCAAAATTATATTTTTCCAATACAAGATCAAATATTTTTATTATGTTTCCTTTATCATTTTTATTACAGAAAAAGTAAAAGTCATCTGAGAAATAAGAAAAATAACAATCAATTTGATCTACCCTTAATCTTTCTTGAATTTCTTCACTTATTCTTTTCAAATACTTTTCGGCAAAATATAACGATATATAATTACCCATTATTAAACCATTTGTATTCCCCATATTTAAATTAGTCAAAAAGCTTTCATCTACACTATTTTCAAATATTAAATCATGTGTGTAAATTCTATCATAGTAACTTTTAATATCCAATTTAAGTAAATTGTCATATGTACTCAACATTTGAAAGTCTCTTTCTAATTGTTCATCATATACACCAGTTACAAAATCGCCAGTATCTAAATTCGGCACTAATCTTTTTCGAGGATCAATATTGTGTATGTCTAAAAAGTTACTTGAATCCTTGAATGTATGATATGCACAAAAGAAATTTAAGATATTTGGCATCTTTAATGTTCTATATTTATTATCTTCCTTTCTCACTCGGAAATTTATCGGCTCAGTCCAAGATAAATCTTTTATTTTTATATCTTCAATATTAGTTGGAAAAGTAACATTATTTATGTTCAAGAAATGTCTAATAGGGTTTTTAAAGTTGTAGAAATTATTTATTTTCATTTAATCATTTACCTCCCTAAGATCTGTTTCTTATCTTTTAAATACAGGTACCTATGTGAAATGCCTTCATGAAGGCTTAAACAAGCATGATTGTTTCTTACACAGGTACCCATCACTACTTCAACTCTATCAAAGGAACCGCCACCACGCGTGAGAGGTGATGACGGTAGACAAATAATGAGATCTGCATGTATTCATCTAGATTTCTTATGCATGAAATTCTTTAAAAAACTGATTACCTATAATTCAGAATCAATCAGCCCAACTTTCACAACGTTTTGATAAAGTCATTGAACCTAAAAGTTCCTGTACGCTGGTAACTTTCGTATCAGGAGCAAATTCACCATTTAGCCTCATTACCTATTGAAAGTTAATTTTCATAGTCCTAAGCTTCGATATGTAATAACTGCTTGATTGCGAACGCTCGAGTTCTCATCATTTAACGCCTTTTCAACAATTTGAAAAGCGTCCTTTTGATCTACCCATTGGCTATTAGAAAGTTCCTTTAGTAATCTTCTTCTTACATCTAAACTATCGCTCTCAATTAAGGAAAGTAATTCTGCTGAAATTGGTTTTAGTATGGAATGACCTATACTGAATATAGCCTCTAGTAATATGGATGGCTCGCTTCCAGTCTTAATCTCTTGAACCAATTTCTTAATTTCTTTTAAATTGGCGGAGAGAAAATATGCTAACACTTCAAAGCCAGCTTTTTGTACGTCTGAGCGGGAATGATTGGAAAAATACTTCCTATTTTCAAAGGAAAGAGATTCATTTTTTTTCAATAATACAATTAGCTCCGGTAAAGGACTATTAGGAACCACACGGCATTCTGGACAGTTGGATCCAACAACCCTTCCCCCATGACTACCGCACAAAACGCCATTTTCATCCCAAAATGTTGCAATTTTGAATATCTCTTCTCCGTCATAATCCCCACCCATTTTCAACATTGATTCAGCTGCACTCTTAACTATAATTGGGTCCCAGTCGTTAATACCATTCAGTAAAGCTTCGCATATCAATTCATTGTTTTTTGCATGATGATAATTAGGTAAAGAGCTATATAAATATCGAAGCCCTTTCGTCCACTCTCCCTTCAGGCGTTCAAGAATTGCATTAAGGGCATTCTCCTTTAATATAAATTCAGCAGTGACAGAATAGTAGAATAAGCTCTTTCCTTTCGCTTTCATAAATGCCTCATTAAACTCATCCATTATTTCTGCATTTCTAAAGCAATTTACCAATAAAAGGGAACCACTGTTAGCAATAGTTCGAGAAGGATAACTTAATGATTGAAATAATAATTCCAGATTCAAAATGGATTCTGCTTTTCCCCAATTAGGCTCATGTTCTAAAATATCTGGAAGACTTGAAAGTAATGATCTACTATTTTTTGTATCACTCAATACCCACTGGGCCTCAATATAGATATCCTCTTTTACTATTTCATGTACAAGCATCATGCCTTTTATAACTTCATCAACAACAGAGAGCTGTATTCCATCTACCAGTGGGTTTAAATCGTAAATAGGAGCTTCTCCTATCTTCATATTATTATAAAGTTTACTAATTTCAATTAAAGGCTTTTCCTCACTAAGAGCCCATTCCTGTTTATTTGAATTTTGTCGTAGAACTGATTCAAGAAATGCCTTCTGTCCCTTTAGCATTTTTAATGAAACTTTTCGATAATCAAATTTATCGAGATTGCTTTCAAATCTACGCTCCAATATCTCTATTAAGTCGGTTCTCCCTTTATCTTGGAGCATTTCTATAAACTCAATATGAAAGCTCGCACTAAGGCCTGCTGCTCCTAATGCCTCTACTACTCCTACTAACTCTTTTTCATCCAAGGCCCCACTTTTCAATAGTTGTTCCATGCTCAGTTCCATAACTTTATTCCAAACCACCCAACCAGTTGCAGCTTTAAAACCTTGAAGGTCAATTGATCCCTTCGGCTTTATATCTATTAATGATAAGACTGTATCTAAATTAATTGTAAACCTGCTTGTCATAAATGCTAGTTTAAATGCTACAAGTTTCGTCCAGTTCTGGTCATGTTGTAAAAGAGATTCCACAAGGGAAAACATCCAATCGGACTCCTGTTGGGCAATACCTTCTAACGCTTCCCCAGCTTCATAACATAACACGGAAATAGGTGAACTAATAGAATCAATTGCTTTTTTAGCTACCTTTTTATTTAAGTCCGGAAGAGATTCGGCTTCTGCTAAAATTGCAGCTGCGAATGCTATATCACTATACAAGTCATACTTTCCGGTCGTAGTTCTCAAGATAGTATCAACGAAGTGACAAACACTCCCTGCCCCACCAGCTAAAAGAAGTGTCTCACGCCATATTGGAATATGCAATTTTTCTAAAAGTAGGTCCTTCTGTATCTCTTCTGGCAAACTAGAAATATATTTCCCAGCTGCATACTCACCAAAGGTTAAGTGGATAAAAGTATATCCATTTTCATACCCAAACTTAAGATGCTCTAATACGCCAATGTCTACCCAAAACTCTAAACATTCAGTAGCTATTTCTCTAGCTTTTAAAGTCCTAACGCCAAGCTCATTCTCAATAAAAAAGGATAGCTTCTGCAACATTTCTTGCTTAGATCTCCCCTTCTTGCCATCAAGCACATTTTGAAGTATCCAGCCAATCCATTCAATAGAACGAATTGCTATCTGATCACTAAGTTGTTTCCCTTTACCCCTATCTGACTGTATAATCCATTCCTCAAGGATTTTACTATATAATTCAGCTCGGTACTTTCCAAAGGTTTTTCCCGAAACTAATAACTGAATTAAAAAGTTTAATAATAACGGGCTTCTAGCCGCTAAATTAGCCATTTTGTTGTTTTCTAATTGGTGTTTGAAACTAGAATGCAATTCTTCTACTTTCTTCTTATCATCATTTAATGTTTGTATTAGTTTAAAAGAATACGCATTTATTTCCTCTTCATCCAATGGTAAAATCTCAACATGGTGAAATGATTTAAATTGGACTGACTCATATCCAACAGGACGAGTTGTAACAACCACTCGTGTATCTTTTCTAGCAATTGACCATTCATATAATGATTGACTTACTCTTCTTCGGTTTGGTTCACATTCATCCAAACCATCCGCGACAAGAATATTAATATCGCCTAACTCCGACTTTAGTAACCCTTTATCCCCAGCATAACCATCTAAGGCAACAGACCATAAAGCTTCCTCAAATGATTTCCCCAGTTCCATCTCCTTGGCTACATAGGGTAGACGGACATACAAAACCTTTTCGCCTTTAATCGTCAATCTATACACTGTTCGCATATCAAGTGTACTTTTCCCCGCCCCTGGTCCGCCAATAAGAATAACTCTTTGACCTAACTCGGTGATCTCTTGAGCGTTCTTTTTTCGATTGCGATGGGAAAGTCTTTCCCACTCATGATATTTAGAAATCTCTTTCTCCAAGGAATCGTTGACGACATCAGTTGGTTCATCTATTACACTCAAACTCGCCCAAGCATGCTCAATGGAGAGCGGAACATTAACACCTGGAACAATAAACTTGGCTGTACGAAGCTTTAACCATTGAAGATACTCGCTTTCTTCTGTTTGTGTATCATTCACGGTATTAGTACTTGTTACTAGATCTTTTCCCCTATAGAAGTTTGAAATTTTTTTATAAACAGTACTTTCTCTATCCACTTTACATATACTAATGTGTCCTTCTGCTACTGCAAAGGAATTCTTAATATAAGGTGGACAGGCAGAAGGAACTGCAACTGACTTATCAAACTGGCCATACAAATTTAACTCTTTAAGATGCTTTAGTTCATAATCTCTATAGCGTACCCATTTCTCAGATACCTTTGCAAGATCCTTATCAAACACCTTTAATGATCGGACCTGGAGAGATACTAACCTTTCTCCAATTATAGGAGGCATAAGCGTATATGAAGCAGAAGCAGCAGAAGCAATAGTTGAACCTAGAAATGGGACTGCTAAGTACACAATTCCACAAACCGCTTCCAGAAAACCCTTGTTCCTATGTTCAACTTGCTCCGTTAACATACTTTGAACTACAATTCCACCCATACTATGTGTAATAAAATACAACAACTTATAATCACAAAGATTCGCGTTTACCTCAGTGTATAAAAGATTGGATATCTCCTTAAAATGATGTCTCTTTAAAATAAAACCAGTATTATATCCAAAGCTAAAAATATCAAAATGATCATACGTCTCATCTTCCACAAACAAATGGGGGAGTGAATTACAACCTTTTTTTGTCCATGTCCTATAAGGGTCACCTTGCAAACCATGAACAAAAATAATTGCAGCTGCTTTTCCTAACTTCCGAACTTCTAATAACCCTTCACGTTTAGGGGTGCTATCACTAATATTCTTCTTAGAAAAAATCAAGATTTCACCGCCTTCGCTACAAATTCAAAATCAACATCTTTTTTCGACCAATTTACTGAGACCAATATTCCCAACTCCCTGATTCCATCAATATTAAGTTTGATTCTTACACGAAATAAAATCTAGTTAAAAATTGAATCCCTAAATTCATTATTTACAGTTTTTCCTGAAGCGTCTCCTTTGTGATGACTATAATCTAGACTATCAATATATTATTTCTACAATTAACGCTTCTATTTTATGCATTTCTTTATATATAATAATTAGCAACTCATTTAAGTCTACACTGGTTTCTTCTTTTACCATACTTTCGAAATAATTACTATCTATTTTCCCTAAACTTTCTATCGAGATTTTATAATGAAATAAATTAGGCGTTTAAAAGAAGTGCTTTTGAGATGTTTGCTGAAGAGAAAATTAGTCGTGAAGACTACGACGAATACATCGAGACATATAATGATAAAGAAAAGTTACTCGAACTAGAAATCGCATCACTAAATGATGATTCCCAACAGCACTCAGACATCCAGATTCTTGAACAACTCAACTCCGAACTTTTGGGAACATTGAACTTTGACAAACTAAGCCCTGAATTACTTCATCGTTTCGTAGAGAAAATAGAAATAAAAGCAGACGGAAGTCCAAGAATCCATTACAGATTCTCGGACACCTCTGCTTTTTATTTACTAAATTCTAGCCACGCACAGCACTCGACATGACTACTATGCGGGAACATATCAACCGGTTGGACTTCCTTCGTGCGATAGCCACCATCTTCTAGAATGCGTAAATCCCGCGCCAATGTTCCTGGATTACAAGATACATACACAATCTTCTTCGGTTTATAAGCTAAGATAGTTTCTAATAATTTTTCATCGCATCCTTTACGTGGCGGATCGACGACTAATACATCAAACTCTTTACCTTGCGCGTACCATTTGGGGATGATTTCTTCTGCTGGCCCCGCTTCAAAATGAGCGTTAGTAATATGGTTTAGTTCTGCGTTACGCTTTGCATCTTCTATCGCCTGTGGCACTATTTCGACTCCGTATACTTCCTTTGCTTGTTTAGCCAAGAACAATGTAATCGTTCCGATCCCACAATACGCATCTACTACTGTTTCATTTCCAGTCAAGTTCGCATAATCAAGTGCCTGTTGATACAACACTTCTGTTTGTACAGGATTTATTTGGTAGAAAGAACGTGCTGAAATCTCAAATTCAGTTTCTCCAATCCGATCAATAATGACATCCGTACCATATAGCTGGATCATTTCATTGCCCATAATGACGTTCGTATTCGCTGTATTGACATTTTGCATAATAGATGTCACATTCGGTAAATGTTGCTGAATTAATTCGACTACCGCGTCTTTTTGCGGGAATTTTTTATGTCGAGTTACAAGTACAACCATTACTTGACCCGTCTGGCGTGCTTTTCTAACGATTAGATGACGTAGCATGCCTTTGTGTATATGTTCATCATATGTCTCGATACCAAGTTGCTGTAGTTTATATTTCAGCAAAGTCATCAATTCATCGGCTTCTTCCGTCTGTATCAAGCATACATCCGTATCCACGATATGATGAGTACGCGCTTTATAAAAGCCTGTGATTACTCGATCATTCTCTGTGTCAAATGGTATTTGTGATTTATTACGGTAGCGCCATGGATCATCCATACCTTTCACTTCATGTACTGGTACGTCTGGCAGCTTAGCAATGCGGTCCATTACATCACGTACTGTTTTGCGTTTTTGTATCAACTGGCTCTCGTAGGATAAATGCTGTAACTGGCATCCTCCGCATGTCGGGAATACATGACAAGGTGGTGTCACACGGGAAGTGGATGGTTCCACAATATTGATTAATTTGGCGAATCCATATTTCTTCAATGTCTTCAATACATGTACATCGACTGTTTCCCCGGGTAATGTTCCTTGAATGAATAAAGGATAGCCCTCTACTTTCGCTACGCCCGCTCCATCATGTGTTAGATCTTCTATAGTCACTCGAATTTTTTCATTTTTATTTACTGCAAAGCTCATGATTTTTCCTCCATCTTTCAGATACTTCTAGTGTACCATGGGAAGCCAAGAAAAAAACAGACGTAATCATACGTCTGTTTTTTTACTGTTTTTATACTCATTCTTTGTCACTGCATCGTCTTTCAAAACCACAAAAAACGATAGTACGATACCTGCGATGATGACTAAAAAAGGTGCATAGAAAATCAAAAATTCATTCATCTTAATGCCCCCTTATGCATGATGATTTTCTTTTCCTTTTACATACTCTTTATTGAATAGGAACATACGTAATAGTAAATACAATGATGGGATTAGCAGAAGTAATCCAAATATAAACGCCACGATTAAAGCAATCGCCATAGCTTGGTTCGTGAAACTATCGTAAATAGTCAAATACGGGTAGAGCAAGTATGGATAATGCGAAGCACCATAACCAAAGAAGGCGAATATGAATTGTCCTATTAGTAAACCGAATGCTAGACCATATTGCCGCTGTTTCCAGATAAGATAAACCGTTCCTAAGAACAGTAAAAACGATAGTAGAAACATCGGCCAGAATCTTTGAATATTCTCATAGTGTAGCGGGTTATGTTTACGTAATTCAAATATAATCCCGCCCGCAGCGACGATCGTTGGCAATGCCCAGATAAGCGCATACTTCCTTAACAGTTGCGTCGCCTCCGGATCCTTGGCTTTATTCGCATACCATGTCAAAAATGCGGATGAGATATACAGTGTGGCCGCTATGCTTAGTACGACAATCGACCAAGTAAGCGGACTTGTGAACAACTTCCAGTAATCTAAAACCGGCTGACCATTTACCAATTCGATAAATCCTCCTTCAGAAATCGTCAGTACAATCGACAATGACGCAGGAAGTAGTAAACCCGTTGAACCGTAAGCGAATGAATACCCTTTGTGACCACGAGCTCCATACGTTTCGAATGCATAATACGAACCTCGAATCGCCAAAAGGATAATGGCAAAACTAACCGGTACTAACAAGGTAGTCCCGTAATAGAAGGCGGTTTTTGGGAAGAATCCAATAATTCCCACGAAGAAGAATACTAGAAATACATTCGTTACCTCCCAAACTGGTGACAAATAACGTTGAATGACATGAGTCAATATTCGCTGTCGGCCTGTAAATAAACTATATGCGTTGAAAAAACCTGCTCCGAAATCAATCGCACCGATCAAGATGTAGCCGAATAAGAACACCCACAACACCGTAATTCCTAGAATTTCGATATTCATAGAATGTCACCGCCTTTCTCTCGCTGTCGATCTATAATTTCTTGTTCTACAGGATTTCTGATGAACATTCTTCTTAAAACGACTATACTGCCGATACCGAGGACGAGGTATAGAAGCGCAAAGAGCACAAGCATCGTCGGTACCTGACCACTAGTAGTTGCACCCTCAGACGTCCGCATAATATTACGTAATATCCACGGTTGACGTCCTACCTCTGCTAACCACCAACCCGCTTCGAGTGAAATGAAAACGAGTGGTCCTGCTATGACAATGAGCCATCGGAATAAGCGAGACTCAACAAATGACCATCTTCGCCACATACCAATCCAGTATACAGCTGCCAACGTCATCAATAACATTCCGATTGTTACCATAATATCAAAGAGGTAATGAATATATAGTGGTGGTGTATCCTCTTCAGGAAACTGATCCAATCCGACGACTTCAGCACTAGGTACACCGTGCGCTAAAATAGAAAGGGCATACGGTATTTTAATGGCGTATTTAACTTCGCCATCGTCCAGAACACCGTATAAAATTAAAGGAGCATTTTCTTCTGTTTCAAAATGCCATTCAGCAGCTGCCAACTTTTCAGGTTGATACTCCGCTAAATACTTTCCTGATAAATCTCCAATTAATGCTGCACTTACACTGAAAATGAATCCTACTTTCAAAGTCAGATACAAAGCTTTTTTGTGATAAACATGATCTGATCCACGCAACAAACGGAACGCTGCAATAGCTGCCAATAAGAAAGCAGACGTCATGTAAGCTGTACCAACTACGTGTGCCACTTTTGTCGGCATAGCAGGATTAAACATTGCCACAAGCGGGTTGACGTTAATCAATTCCCCATTAACTAAATTAAAGCCTTGCGGCGCATTCATGAAGGCATTTACAATGGTGATGAATACCGCAGAGAATGATGCTCCAAGCGCGACTGGAATAAGTAGTAGAAAATGTTTCTTTTGATTCTCAAAACGATCCCATGTATATAAGTAAATACCGAGGAATATCGCTTCAAAAAAGAAGGCAAATGTCTCCATAAATAATGGTAAGGCAATCACATTTCCAGCCAGCTCCATAAAATTAGGCCACAATAAAGACAGTTGCAACCCTATTGCTGTTCCCGTCACGACCCCAACAGCTACAGTAATAACGAAGCCGCGTGCCCAACGTCTAGCTAGCAAAATATAATGCTCATCGTTCTTTTTAATCCCCACCCACTGAGCTAGCATGATCATGAGTGGAACACCGACCCCAATGGTTGCATAGATAATGTGAAATGATAATGTTAGTTCAGTCAATATCCTAGAATAAAAAACGGGATCCATACGAGCCACCTCCTTTTTTCACGAGAATAATCTTCCTAAAATTGATAGCAACATGATACCCGCGACAATAAATGCCAACCACATCAGCCTTTTCTCTTGTCTCTTATACACATCATCACTCCTTGCACAGTTCTATTTAAGAGTTTCCCTAAAAATTCAATAAAATAACCTCTTTAAATGGATTTGTTGAAATTTAGACGTATATTCAAGTTTACTCCCCTTCGATTTGTTATATAATAATTAATTAACTAATTCTATTTGCTTTTTATACTAATTTGCAGTATAATTGGTTAACTAATGAGAGGTGAAAGATATTGAAAAGAGTAAAACGAAAAGTTATAGCGTATATTACAAAAGGCGAAGGCAGACACCGCAAATTGCTTGTTTATGAGCAAAAGGATCAGCCTGAAGCAGGTCTACAAGTTCCTGGAGGTACGATTGAACGCAACGAACTACTATTGGATGCATTATATAGAGAAATCGAAGAAGAATCCGGTATCGTGCGCGATGAACTTATACTTGAAGGTAAAGTTAAATCCTCTAAATTTTTCCCGGAAGACAAAAATGTAATCTACGAACGTACAATTTTCCATTTTAATTATGTAGGCGAATCAAAGAACGAGTGGGAATACATCGTAGAAGGTGAAGGTAAAGACGCAGGTCAATTATTCAGCTATCGTTGGATGCCGTTGCAAGAAGTGCCAAAGTTAGCTGCTAAACAAGGAGAAGCGATTGAATACATCTGATATCGACCTGATAAGATGCGTATTGCATCGGGCTCACCCAATTAATTTTGCACAATAAAAGACTATTCCAACCGAACCTTAGAAATTCGACTGGAATAGTCTTTTTGCTTGTCTTTTATTTGATTTGCTTTACTTGATCTTGCGGACGCAACTTCTGGAGGGGTACAAACATTTCGACATGTTGATATAAGTTCTGGAAAGTGGCGGGCAATACACCACCGTATTCTCCATCTAAATTTAACAACACTTCATCTTTTGATGTCACTACAATCTTTTCTGCTTTCGCAGAAACGACTAAAGGATCATCCAAATGTTCTCCTCGAGAAGCCAATGTTACCACGCGAATAAACTCTGCGATATTACATTTCTTTAAAATGAGTAAAGTAAAGTACCCATCGTTAATACTGGAGTTAGGAGCCAGTTTTTCAAATCCACCCACTGAATTAGTCAGTCCGATCAAGAACATCATTGCTTCCTCATCAAAGACATTTCCATCATATTCAATACGAAGATGACTGGAATGGATCGAAGGCAGCATTTCAATTCCTTTTAAATAATACGCTAATTGACCAATCACTGTTTTCAATCGGCTTGGAACTTCATATGTTAGTTCTGTCATACGACCGCCACCAGCGATATTAATGAAATAACGATCATTCATCATCCCCACATCGACTGGAATAGAATCCCCTTGGCAAATAATATCCACCGCATCATCAATTTCTCTTGGTATACGCAACGCCCTTGCAAAATCATTGGTTGTCCCCATTGGAATCAAACCAATTTTCGGACGTTTTTCAAAGTGTCCAACACCTTCAATTACTTCATTGAGCGTTCCATCGCCACCTGCAGCAATAATAACATCGAATCCTCTGCGAACCGCATCTTGTGCAGCGGCCGTAGCATCGCCTTCACAAGTCGTAGCGTGAGCGGATGTTTCATAACCCGCATTCTCCAATTTCTCGAGGACTTCTGCTATATGTTTACGGAAGACTTCTCTTCCGGCAGTAGGATTATAAATAATACGTGCACGTTTCATACACTTTCCCCTCGATCCTTTCGTGTCTGAAAGAAATCAGACCTTTACCATCTTCACATAGTGTCTTGCATCATGTTACTTAGACGATTGTAAAACAGGTAGCCAAGTCGAACGGATATCACCATAAACGGCAAGCCAATTTTCAGGTTTGGATGTATATTTAGACATCAATTTCGAATAAAAGACTTTTTGCTTCTCTTCAAAATCGGGTGCTTCCTTGGCCGGTAACTCTGCCCGACCATCCATCACATACTTTTGAAGAATCGGTGCACGAGGCCCCCACTTCCCAACTACTTCACCAGCAGGATCCAGTAGTAGATACATGGGAATGGAACGTCCACCATTCGTCAAATATCGATCAATCAGCTCTGGGTTTTCATCCCGCAATACAGTACGTACTTCTATATTGGCAGCTTCCGCTATTTTACGGAGGATCGGATTATTCAACATGGCATCACCACACCAGTCTTCAGTAATGACTAATACACGGGGCTGCTTTTCTTTCAACAACACAATGAATTCGTCATCCTGAGGCACTTCAAATTCATTATAGATCAAAAAACTGTTTTCCTTATGTGTTTCCATTTTGTCCATATACGTTTGAAGTGAAACAGCTTCTTCGAAATATTGTTGTTCTGTTTTCAATACAATCCCCTCCTGTTTTACTGTATAAGTTAACATGGAAAAACGTCCAGGATCAGACTGTATTGACCTCTCCTGGAACGTTTTTTGATTGATAGATTAGCGTTTCTTGATCTCTTCCATCAATAATTTATTAACAAGTGGCGGATTAGCTTGTCCTTTTGTTGCTTTCATGACTTGTCCGACTAAGAATCCAACAGCACGATCCTTACCATTTTTAAAGTCTTCAATTGACTGATCATTGTTATCCAAGATTTCAGTAATGATTGTACGCAATGTACCTTCATCAGAGATTTGAACAAGTCCTTTTTCTTTGACGATATCAGCAGGATTTCCGCCTTTTTTCGCAAGATCAGTAAATACCTTTTTCGCGATTTTAGAAGAAATAGTACCATCTGTTATCAATTTCACAAGTTGCGCCAAGTTTTCAGGTGTTAGTGGCGTATCATGCAACTCTTTTGATTCTGCGTTCAGATAAGCCGATACGTCACCCATCAACCAGTTGGAAGCTAACTTTGGTTCTGCTCCAGCTTTTACCGTTGCATCAAAGAAATCGGACATTTCTTTTGTTAATGTTAATACGTGCGCATCGTACTCAGGAAGATCCATTTCGGATACATAACGCTCTTTACGTGCATCTGGCAATTCAGGTATTTCCTTACGAACACGGTCAATCCATTCTTGTTCGATATGGACTTCAGGCAAGTCTGGGTCATTGATAAAGCGATAATCATTGGCACTGCCTTTAATTCGCATCAACACAGTGTCACCAGTTGTTTCGTCGTAACGACGAGTTTCTTGCTGAATAGTACCGCCAGACAATAGAATTTTTTCTTGACGCGCTACTTCATTTGCAATACCGCGGCGAATAAAGTTAAACGAGTTCAAGTTTTTCAATTCTGTTTTCGTTCCAAATTTCTCCTGACCGAATGGACGCAGTGAAATATTGGCATCACAACGAAGTGATCCTTCTTCCATACGTACATCAGATACGCCTGTATATTGAATGATTGCTTTTAGCTTTTCCAGAAATGCATATGCTTCCTCAGGAGAACGCACATCTGCTTCTGTAACGATTTCAATTAATGGAGTTCCTTGACGGTTCAAATCCACTAATGAATGTCCATTTTCTGTATGCGTCAGTTTTCCCGCATCTTCTTCTAAATGTACACGTTCAATACGGATTTTCTTCTTCTTGCCGTCTACTTCAATTTCAATCCAACCGTTTGCTCCTACAGGACGCTTATCTTGAGAGATTTGGTATGCTTTTGGATTATCTGGATAGAAGTAGTGCTTGCGGTCAAAGTTCATGATTGGTGCTACTTCACAGTTCAGTGCCATGGACGCCTTCATTCCAAATTCAACAGCTTTTTTATTTAACGTAGGTAAAACACCGGGATACGCGATGTCTGTTACGTGAATGTTTTTATTTGGCTCCGCACCAAAATGAGCGGGTGCTGGAGACATGATTTTAGTATCTGTTTTAAGCTCTACGTGGATTTCTAATCCGACAATTGTTTCGAAGTTCATAATTATTTCCCCTCCTGAATCGATGGAGTACGCTTGTGGAAATCAGTAGCTTGCTCATAGGCATGAGCGACTTTATATAATGTTTCCTCATCAAAGTGTTTACCCATGATTTGCATTCCAACCGGTAGTTCATTAACGAAACCACATGGTACGGATAGCGCTGGGCGGCCTGTAAGATTCGCTGGTACAGCCAAGACATCATTTGCATAATGAACGAGCTGATCTCCGCCTGTTTCGCCAAGCTTAAATGCTGTTGTAGCAGCAGTCGGTCCAATGACTACATCATACTTTTCAAATACAGAATCAAAGTCTTGTGCAATCAAAGTACGAGTCTTTTGTGCGCGTACATACAGTTCTTCATGATGATCCGCACTCATAGCATACGTACCAAAAATAATACGTTTTTTCACTTCATCGCCAAATCCTTCTTGACGGGTACGGAAATATGCTTGCTCAAGGTTTTCAGCATTTTCTGTATGATAGCCATAACGCAATCCATCAAAACGTGAAAGATTGGATTGAGCTTCCGAAGAAGAAATTACATAATACGTAGTTGGCGCATATTGAATATGTGGCAATTCTACCTCTTCACAAATCGCTCCAAGGGATTCCAATACAGTAATTGCTTCTTTTACTGCTGCAGCAATTTCTGCATCTACACCTTCACCTAGATAAGGTTTTGGAACTGCAACTTTCAGACCTTTAATATCGCCTGTTAGAGCTGCCGTGAAATCAGGAACCGCCTTTGCAGATGACGAACTATCATTGTCATCTTCACCTGCGATTACGCTAAGCAATAATGCGTTATCTTCTACAGTGCGTGACAATGTACCGATTTGATCAAGTGAAGAAGCGAACGCTGTTAAACCAAAACGTGAAATACGACCGTATGTAGGTTTCATTCCAACAATTCCACAGAATGCAGCTGGTTGACGAACTGAACCGCCAGTATCTGAACCAAGGGAAAGTGGGACTTCTCCTGCTGCGACTGCTGCTGCGGAACCACCTGATGAGCCACCTGGTACATAGTCTGTATTCCAAGGATTTAATGTATTACCAAAAAAGGATGTTTCAGTTGTGGAACCCATTGCAAATTCATCCATATTAAGTTTACCCATGTTGACAGCGCCTGCAGCTTCCAATTTATCAATAGCTGTAGCATTATAAACAGGTACGAAATCTTCCAACATTTTACTTGCACATGTTGTCGTCATATCTTTTGTTACAATATTATCCTTAATACCAATCGGAACTCCGAAAAGACGTCCGCGTGTACTAGCATCTTCTTGATCAAGTTGTTCTGCACGCTTCGTTGCCTCTTCTTTTGCAACATGAATGAATGCATGAATTTTCTCTTCGTGCTGTTCAATTGTTTGTAATGTTGCTTCTGTTACTTCTTTAGCAGTAACTTCCCCTTTTTGTAAAAGAGCTTGAAGTTCTGTTGCTGTTTTACTAGTTAACGTCATCACTTTTCCTCCTACTATCATTGTGCCATGAATGGTATTCTATACTGCGAATTCGATTACAGAATATCCGGAACCTTGATAAGTCCGTCTTCCTGATCTTCAGCACTGGCTAGCATTACTTCACGGTCCAAGATATCTTTTGGCACATCTTCACGTAGGACGTTGATCATAGCAACCGGGTGCGTCATTGGTTTTACACCTGTAACATCCACTTCTTTTAAATTGCTTACACTTTCAATCAAATCTGCTATCTTTGCAGAGAAATTTTCTTTGTCTTCCTCGGAGAGGCCAATACGGACGAAATCCGCAAAATACTTGACGTCTTCTTTCGAAAATGTTGTCATACATCGTTCCTCCTCATTTTGCAATCGTACAATTAATCATACCATTTAATCAGTTTCTTGGAAAGTTCATGTTACTACCTGAATTTTATTAATAACCGTAGACATGCACGAACGGTTCTTCCCTATCTTGATCATGTACAATCAACACTTCTGGCCCATTCACTGAAGTAACACTTATTTCAATCGGCACACCTTTAAAATGCGTTTTAACTAATGATGTGAGATATTGTGAAAATCCGATTAGTTCCGTTTTACCGAAGAATTGTATAGGAATTTCCACCGTTAATGAATTGAGCCTTTGGTCTTTATAAAAAGCAGTTCCGATGACATTCACAAAGCTCGGGAAGTAATCATCAATATCTTGTTTAAAGTTTTTGAATGTAGTATTTAGATCACGATAATTTCCTGTTGAAGAAGATGCAGGGAGTAATACATACTGCTCGTCCACTTCTTTCCAACCCGTAAATTCGTTTTTGCCTTTTGCGGCAAATGACGTAGCAAAATACGTGCCCGGCACAATATCATTGCGGCTTTCTTGTTTAAATAGTCCTACCGCTATAGGAACATCCGCAAGCTCCGGTTTACTGCGTAATCGACTCAAGATAATATCCGCCATCTTCTTGCCCTTTTCTTCTATCGTTTTGTCATCGATCGAGCGTTCATTACCTTCACGCGGATAGTAAATTGAATTCATCGCAAGACCTATCGATATTCCAGCCAATTTCACTTTTTTATCATCTGTCATCTGTAAATAGTTTTGTTCGACAATGTGCGCCAGATAAATTGGTGCTTCTTCTGCTATTTGGGCAGGGGACATACCTTCCGTAATTGCTGGATTGAGACCTGCTTCAAAATTAGATTTTCTAGAAATCCATTGCTTCGCCGTATCACGATCTATATATTGACCTTCCTGAAAGAAATAATCTTTCGGGTCGTAATACAATGAAGATAGACGTAATAAACCTTCTTCAGTTTCCTGAATATCATACTTCGTATTCAAGTTGTTGACGACCAATCCTCTGCTTGCACTCTTTTTAAATGGAACAGGCGTCCTGTAATACTCTTTCTTGATCTGCGCATCAGGAATGAGCACCATTTCCTGCTCACTTTCTTCTGTTTCTTGCACTGCTTTTTCCTGATCATCACCCGGTGCCGGTACACACCCTGTCAACAAAGCTGCTGACAGAATGCCCGTCGCGAACCACTTAGTCGTTCTTCTCATTCATATCCACTCCAAGGGCATCAAGCATAGCTTGTTCATCCCAAATTTCAATCTCTAATTCTTGTGCTTTCGTCAACTTGGAGCCCGCATCCTCGCCTGCAATAACTAGATCCGTTTTCTTACTGACACCGCCACTGACGGATCCACCAAGCGATTCAATCTGTTCTTTTGCTTCTCCGCGCGTTAATTCAGTAAGCTTTCCTGTTAGTACAATCGTTTTCCCAGCGAAAGGTCCAGTAGTCGGCAACTCTTCGCGTGTAACACCTTTATAAACAGTATTTACACCGTAGGAACGCAACTTATTCATGACTTCTTGAACTTCTTCCGTACTGAAGTACGTTGTCACAGAATCAGCTACGATCGCACCAATCTCAAAGATATTCAAAAGTTCCTCTTCAGTAGCCTGTTCTAAAGCATCGAGTGTACGATATTGTTCCGCTAAGATTCTGGCAACTTTTTCACCGACGTGACGAATGCCCAAACCAAACAGTAATTTCTCTAACGAATTTTCTTTGGATTGTTCTATAGCCGTTAAAATATTTGTAGCAGATTTCTCTCCTATTCGCTCTAATCCTAGTAAAGCTTCCTTCGTTAACGTATACAGATCAGATACATCTTGCACAAGATTCGCTGTGTACAATTGCTCGATTAGTTTTTCACCGACTCCATCTATATTCATTGCTCTTCTTGAAACGAAATGGATTAATGCTTCTTTCATCTGCGCAGGACACTTAGGATTTACACAACGAAGTGCAACTTCCCCTTCAATCCTCACAAGTTCTGAATCGCATACAGGACAGTTGTCGGGCATATGGAATGGCTCTTCTTCACCTGTTCGTTGATCTTTCAATGCCATGACGATTTCAGGAATGATATCGCCAGCTTTGCGAAGCACTACATGATCACCAATTCGGATATCTTTTTCGCGAATCAGGTCTTCATTGTGCAAGGATGCACGGCCAACTGTCGTACCTGCCACCAAAACTGGCACGAGGATGGCTGTCGGTGTAACTACCCCTGTTCGACCTACACTTAGCTCTATATCGACTAGTTTAGTATGCACTTCTTCAGCGGGGAATTTATACGCTATGGCCCATTTAGGACTCTTTGCTGTATACCCTAACTGTTCCTGCGATTCAAAGTTGTCTACTTTTATGACAATCCCATCAATTTCATAATCAAGATTCTGTCTATTTTCTGTCCAGTAGGCAACGTATTCCAATACTTCTTCGATCGTTGCGCAACGTTTACGTTCTTTGTTCGTCGTCAATCCTAGTTCATCGACTTTATTGAGTGCTTCTGAGTGACTGTCCAGCCCATATACTTCAGCATCTCCGCCAACTGCATAAATGAACGTAGCTAAATTTCTACTCTCAGCCACTTTTGAATCCAGTTGACGTAATGAACCCGCGGCTGCATTTCGCGGGTTAGCAAAAGGTACTTCGCCTGCTTCATCACGGTCTTCATTTAGCTTAACAAATGAATTCTTCGGCATATACGCTTCACCACGGACTTCAATCGTCAAGGACTCTTTCAATGTATGTGGTACTGAACGAATGGTCTTCAAATTGGCTGTAATATCTTCTCCAACTGCACCATCTCCACGAGTAGCTCCTTGTACAAGCCGTCCCTCTTCATATTGCAATGAAACAGCAAGACCATCAATCTTTAGTTCACATACATAGACAGCGCTCCCTGTCGCTTCCTTCACCCGTCTGTCAAAATCTCGCAAGTCTTCTTCATTGAACGCATTCGCCAAACTGAGCATCGGATGACGATGAACCACTTTACTGAACACTTCAAGTGGAGCACCACCCACTCGTTGTGTCGGTGAATCAGGATAGATCAAGTCTGGATGCGCTTCTTCAATTGCCAGCAATTCCTGCATCTTTTTATCATATTCTGAATCGGGAACGATAGGGGCATCCAGATCATAATAAGCACGCCCGTATTCATGCAGAAGTTTATTGAGCTCCGCTACCCGCTTCTCTAGTTCTAGAACATCATCCATCTATTTTCCACACTCCTAGGAACGCTTTATTCTTTTTCAATCGGTGCAAATTTAGCTAATAGTCGCTTGATACCTACTGGATTAGGGAATGCAATATCCAACTCCATGTCATCTGCGCTACCTTTAACGCTAACGACAGTTCCGATCCCCCATATTTTATGGGACGCCTTGTCACCTGGTTTCCACTGCATTTTCTCCCCGCCGCTTTCATTGTAAGCTGGGCGTTTAACTGCTGGACGTTTGGCTCTTGCTTTAGGTGCTTGAGCGAACGGTACACTCATGCCATTGCCATCTGCCAACAACTCCGTCAGTTCTTCGGAAATTTCATTAAGGAAACGGGATGGCTGATTGAAGTTCGACTTACCGAACAGCATTCTATGACCCGCACACGTCAGGTAAAGGCGCTGTTCTGCACGCGTTATCGCTACGTAAGCAAGTCTTCGTTCTTCTTCCATTTCTTCTGGATCAGCGAGTGCTCGAATATGTGGGAAGATATTTTCTTCCATGCCTAATACAAAGACCACTGGATATTCCAAGCCTTTTGCTGCGTGCATCGTCATTAGGACGATTTTTTCAGTGGAAGTGTTCTCTTCTTTATCTAACGTATCGATATCAGCTACTAGCGCCAGGTCCGTCAAGAATGCAACGAGTGTCGGTTCTTCCTCTTCTTCCGCGGAACGTTTTTCAAATGCTTCTGTAACGGATAAGAATTCTTCAATATTCTCAAGCCGGCTTTCTGCTTCGATTGATTTCTCTTTTTCCAACATCTCGCGATAGCCGGACTTTTCAATGACCTCTTTTACTAATTCCGTAACAGATAAAAACTCTTGCATTTGCGTGAATCCATTAATCATTTCATGGAATTTCACGGTTTCTGTCAATGCTTTTTTAGGCAAGCCCATGAAATCAACTTCTTGTAATGAATCGAATATGGAACGGTCATTTTGAAGAGAGAATGTCGCCATTCGTTCAAATGAAGTAGCACCAATGCTTCGTTTCGGTTCATTAATGATTCTTGCTAAGGCCAAATCATCATCGTTATTAGCAATCAGACGTAAATATGCCAGCAAATCTTTAATTTCTTTTCGATCATAGAACTTTGTACCACCGACAATTGTATAGTCGAGGTTAGATTTCAATAAGTATTCCTCAATTAGACGAGACTGTGCATTCGTTCGGTACAGTATTGCAAATTGATCAAGTGTTAATCCCATTTCTTCCTTTAACTCAATGATTTGCTGGACAACAAATTGTGACTCATCTTTCTCATCGCGCGCTTTGTATATTGAAATCAATTCGCCCTCAGGATTATCTGTGCGTAATTTCTTGTCGTAGCGACTTTTATTATTGTCGATTACTTCATTGGCGGCTTGTAAAATTCTTTTAGTGGAACGGTAATTTTGCTCTAAAAGAATGACATTCGCTTCTTTATAATCTTTTTCAAAAGACAGTATGTTACCAATGTCCGCACCACGCCAACGATAAATCGACTGATCCGAGTCACCTACTACGCAGACATTGCGAAATTTTGATGCAAGCATCTTGACGAGACGATACTGCGCATTGTTTGTATCTTGGTACTCATCCACATGAATATACTGAAATTTATTTTGATAATACTCCAGCACTTCAGGAACACGCTCAAACAAAACAGTTGTCATCATAATCAAATCATCAAAGTCCATTGACTGATTCTGGCGTAACTTTTTAGTATAACGATCGTAAATATCTGCTAATGTACGCTCATGTGGGTTTTGTGGATCCGAATTTTTACGGAACTCTATTGCATCTATACACTCATTCTTCGCGTTTCCAATAATTCCGAGCATCGCCCGTGGATCATTCTGTTTCGGGTCTAGATTAAGTTCTTTCAATACTCGTTTCATCGCGGTCATTTGGTCCGCACTGTCGAGAATAGTAAAGTTTTTGGATAACCCAATACGATCTACGTACTTCCGTAGAATCCGAACACACATCGAGTGGAATGTCGAAACCCACATACGTTCTCCAGAGCCTGCGCCTAGCAGTCCATCAATCCGATCACGCATTTCACGTGCTGCTTTATTTGTAAATGTAATAGCTAATATATTCGAAGGATACACTTGCTTCTCCACAACCAAATACGCAATTCGATGTGTCAATACACGAGTCTTTCCTGAACCCGCCCCCGCCATAATAAGCAACGGACCTTCCGTCGTCTTGACTGCGCGTGCTTGCTCAGGATTCATGCCTTTTAGTAAATCATCTGATAGTTTATTCATATTCGTACCGCCTTTAGGAACATTTGTTCTAACTATATACTACTCACATAGGTAATGGAACAGATTTTACAGCATCCACTGTTTTAAGAGCCGTTTTTAGATCATCATAAACAACATTTCCCACTACAATAGTATCTGCAATGGCAGCCATTTCTTGCGCTTGTTCTGTTGAGCGTATTCCGCCACCATAAAAGAGACGCGTGTTACTGAGTAATTCTTTCGCTGATCGAACAATTTGCGGATCGCCATATTGTCCACTGTATTCTAAATAAAAGATTGGCAAGGAAAATAAATGTTCCGCCATACGTGCATATGCTTGTACGTCTTCTTCATCTGGGACACGATCGACCCCTGTTACCTTCGCGGCTGTGCAATCTGGATTTAGTATACAGTAACCTTCTGTGACCAATTCATCGAAATTCATCATATGACCGTATTCTCGCAAGGCTTCGTGATGCAAGCCGTTCAGCCATTTTGAATCCGTTGTATTTAAGACAGTCGGAATGAAGTAATAATCGAAACCTGGTGTAACCGATTCAACAGTAGATACTTCTAATGCGAGTGGTACGGAAAAACGACGGAATCGTGCAAGTAAATCCAGTACGTTTTCCAGTGTAACACCGTCAGATCCACCAATGATGACTCCATCTGTCCCCGATTCTGCTACCGCCTCTAGTTGTTCATCAGTAAGGTCTTTGGCTGGATCAATTTTAAAGGCATGCCGCCATGTTTTATAGTCCATTTTTATTTCCACCTTCTTTTTTATGTTATTTTTATATAATTTTTAAAAAACCGGTGGGGTTTTATCCCTGGCCGGTTTTTTTAGTTATTTTTTGATTGGTTGTTCGGGAGTTCCGGATAAAGTCGGTCCAGCATGAGGTTGTAACCGCCAGATCCGTAATCTACACAACGGCGTATGCGGGAAATAGTAGCTGTGCTTGCGCCTGTTTCTTGTTGAATATTATCATAAGTTTTTTTAAGTCGAAGTTTATGGGCTACATCCAGTCTTTGTGCCAGTGATTGAACTTCGCTCATTGTGCAGATATCGTCAAAAAACTTGTAACATTCTTCTACATCCCTTAGTTCCAAAATTGCTTGAAACAGCTGATCTATTTGTTCACCACGGAGTTTATTTATTTGCATGTCCTCGCCCTCTCTCTATGTCGATCTTACGGAGTATAAGTGACGGAAGTAGAAGGACCTGATAATGATGGAACGATATGGATCCAAGTTTTCCCCGCCGTTAATTTAACAGGTATGCCTTGTTCCACTGGGGTTAAAAATCCATCTTTATTTTGCCATTCAATCGTTTTAGCGATCCCTTCATGAAACAGCATGGCCTGGCCGCCAGATTCTAAATCAATTGCGAGCCTTCCTTGTTGATCAACTGTTTGATGATCCATTTCCATCACGATGATGTTCGCCAGTTCTACCCGACGTTCATTTAGCTTATCCACTGTATCAATGCCGTTAACAGATCGATAATACCGATTTTCTTCTTCATTATATTGATACGTACTAATATAATTCGGATCTGAACTGTACGATACTTGAACCGTTGATGCCATATCCCCTATTTTATCACTTTCATCGGGATTTAGGAAAGAAAAGGATGGCTGTGCAGTGATCTTTTCAGAAGCATTCTTGAGACGAAATGCTTCTTCAATATGTTCCTTTGAAATATACGAGTTATGTGGAGCCCGACGATCTGCTGAACGTTCAAATAAAGTTCCATCATGATGTATACCGTTTACATGATCGACTACTTGTTCATCGAGTAATTTCTTTGCATCCGGGCTATAGCCATGAGCAATATAGAATGCATCCATACTTTCTGCTAAGTGTACAAAATAATCACGCGCGCTTCGAATAGGGCCCATTTGATCGGGAACTGTACTTTGAAACAGTGCAGCGTATCGCGTAATTTGACCTTCTGCCAAAAATTCATATATTTGATCAGCGTCCGCAAGACCCGACTGCGGGCGTGCAGCAGGAATATTACTAATTGTCGCCAAGACAGGGCGATGATCCATTGCATTCGTGATCACCTCACCTGTAAAAGGTGCTATTTCATTCTGTTTACTTATAGGTTTCTCTTGTTCATCGGGTACAGATTGGTCTTTCGAAGAACAACCACCTAGACATAAAAAGCTAACTGCGGCTACTAAGAGTACCTTTCGTTTATTCCGTATCAATATACGTTCCTACCTTTCTATTTTAGGAATTAACAGTTCATTTTTCAATACATGGACGACGCCAACCGGTGTAATTCGAACGTGTGGTAAGTGAACGGATTGAAGGAATAATAATGTATAGACAGCATCTCCATGGGCATAGCCCCGTTCTCCTAAAGCCTTTTTCATTGCCAACTCTTCTTCTATAATAACTTCCATCGGTTGGCTGGACAATCCGCCAGCAACTGCTAGTGGTAACGTTTCAATAATCTTGCCATTTTCAGCAAGAGCCATACCTCCACCTATTCTCTTCATTTCATTGAATGCTCTCTCCATCTCTTTCCAGTCTTGTCCAATTATTAGTATATCACCCGTATTTGAATAGGAAGATGCAAAACCTTGCAGATTATTCGCGAATCCTTTCAACAAGGTATTGACCCGCCACTTTCCGTTCTTATCTACTAACATCAAATAGCATTCATCACTAGGGATAATAGTGGGACTCGTGAGATCCAAATCACTTTCATAAACTTTCGTAATGACATCATTCACCATTTGAATCCCTAGTGAGGAAGGAAATGAGAAGTCTTCATCTGTCAGTTCATAAGGCAATTCGAATATCGGTAATGCATCCCAATCCACCGCTTCGAATGCAGCAGTAGATTGACTATCACGAAGCATCCACTTCCCCTTTGACAATACATCAGTAGGCACAGGATTATGTTCATTCTCTAAAAAATTCAACGTCGCAAAACGGCCAGTTGCAATTACACTATGCAAGTCCGTAATATCGTAGTACCTCGCCACGTTATAAGATGCCATTTGATACGCATCAATCGGTGGGACTCCAGCATCAAGCGCTATCTGAATGCATTGATCCATGACACCTTCACGATAGAACGAAGGTGTAGAACCGTCTGTCGTCATCATCAAGTGATCGAAAACATCCCATTCTTTTTCTACAATGCCTTTCAATAAATCAGGTAAATCCGGACGAATGGATGAGTAACGTAATGTAGTAGCATATCCTTGTTGTAATCGTCGTTCTACTTCTTCGACGGTCATTGCTTCATGGTCACCATCTGCGCCTAGCAATTTCATACGAGCCAATGTGCGTTCCGATGCACCCGGAAAATGACCTTCCACTTTTTTTCGAAGTCGTTTGGATTTCGCTACAGACCGCATCATACTTTGATCTCCTTGCAATAATCTAGGCCAACCAGTCAGCTCCCCCGTCATCAACACGTCGGGACGCTCCATCCATTGTGCAATATCTTCTGGATTGAAAAGTTCTTTTTCATTTTGCAGAACGGTCTGTGAATCGACACGTGCCCACCAATAAAAAGAGAATGGCAATTCATTCAATTGATCAATGAACGTAAATGCACTTTGCTTATCGAGCATAGTGAAAAGAAGTAAGTTGTCTGATAAAAACGTTGTAGTTCCACGTCGAGATGCGTATTCAGCAAATGTTTCAGGGTTATATAATTGGAAAGGATGGACATGCGGTTCAATATATCCAGGTACTATTTTCTTTTCTGATGCATCAACACATTCCGTTCCTTCGAGCATAGCGGGCATACGCTCTCCAACGTAGACAATGCGATCTCCCTGAATCCAGATGTTCCCTTGCACCCACTTCTTAAATATAGAATGTAAATATGTAGCATTTTCTATTACAATGTCGGGCGCTTCTTGTCCATTAATAATTGCTAGTTGTGACTGTATTTCTTTCGCACTCCACACGTTGCTCACCATCCCTTTAAAATGTTTGTAGTATTCTAGCTGTTGCTTTATAGTACCATAGCCATCCTGCCAGGAATAGATAGGACAGGATAAGGTTGTCCACAACCCGTTTTATGTTAATCCACATAAAAATGCATACTTACACACATTACCAACAACTTACTCACAGCTTTTCCACTTTTAAATAACAGTTCGTGTGAAATACTGTGGATAACTAGTTATTGTTAACATATCAATCTCTTGCATCGAGAAATAGCAACACTTTTTCGGATGATACTTTACTCTTTTATACAAAAAAGACTGTCTTGGAAGTAATACACTACTCCAAGACAGTCCGTTTTCATTACTTATTCAAATGTACGCCATCCGATATCCGTTCGGTGGAAGAATCCATCCCATTGTTGATCTGCAAGACCGTTATAAACTTTTTCCTGAGCTTCTTTTAACGTAGCCGCTTTTGCGGCTACTAGAAGAACACGTCCGCCATTTCCAACAAAGTGGTCGCCTTCTAGCTTAGTTCCTGCGTGGAAAATGTCCAGTCCTTTGTCAGTCAGTATTTCAAGGTTAGGAAGTGTACGACCATTCACTACATCAGAAGGATATCCTTCTGACGCAATGACAACGCCTAACATGGCTTCTTCATGCCACTCAAGATCAAATGATTCTCCAGCCATGAGAGCTTCCATGAATTTACCAAAGTCCGATTTCATGCGCGGCAAGACGACTTGTGTTTCTGGATCGCCAAAGCGGGCATTGAATTCAATAACTTTTGGACCTTGCTCAGTAAGTATTAAACCTGCATAAAGGATTCCTGTAAAAGGAATTCCTTCTTCTGTCATGGCATCGACAGTAGGTACGACTACGCGATCATACGCTTCTTGTACAATTGCATCTGAAATTTGTGGAACTGGAGAATAGGCCCCCATTCCGCCTGTATTCGGACCACGATCTCCGTCATACGCTCGTTTATGATCTTGCGCAATGACCATTGGATAGATTTGTCCGTCATGGACGAACGACATATAAGAGAACTCTTCACCATCGAGGAATTCTTCGACCACTACACGTGAAGACGATTCACCAAACTTTTGATTACCAATCATATCGTCTACTGCATCCAGTGCTTCTTGTAACTCCATTGCGACGATTACGCCTTTTCCGGCTGCCAATCCGTCTGCCTTCACGACAATAGGAGCACCTTGCTCACGAATGAATGTCTTTGCTTCTTCGGCATCCGTAAATGTTCCATAGGCCGCTGTCGGAATATCATACTTGTCCATGATCTCCTTAGCGAATGATTTACTGCCTTCGATGCGGGCTGCTGCTTTTGTCGGACCGAATACTGTTAGACCTTTATCAAGGAAGTAATCAGCAATTCCCTCTGCTAGCGGCTGTTCAGGACCAACAAACGTCAATGTAACACGCTTTTCAATTGCAAAGTTTGCCAGAGCTTCAAAGTCTGTCGCTGCAATCTGCACACATGTTGCATCTCCTTGCATACCGTCGTTACCAGGCGCTACAAATACTTCTGATACAGAAGGCGCTTGGTTGAACTGTTTGGCAATCGCATGTTCACGACCACCGCTCCCAATTACAAGAACTCTCATGTTCATCTACTCCCTGTACTCTTAGTGTTTGAAATGACGTACGCCTGTAAATACCATTGTAATACCGTATTCATTGGCTTTTTTAATAGAATCTGCATCTTTTACCGAACCACCTGGTTGGATGATTGCCGTAATGCCTGCTTTTGCTGCTGCTTCGACTGTATCATCCATAGGGAAGAATGCGTCAGAGGCAAGAGCTGCTCCCTTTGCACGTTCGCCCGCTTGTGTTAATGCGATTTTCGCAGCACCTACACGATTCATTTGGCCAGCACCAACACCGATTGTCATATGCTCATCTGTTACAACGATTGCATTGGACTTCACATGCTTCACAACTGCCCATCCTAGTTTCATCGCATTCCACTCTGCTTCAGTCGGCTCACGGTCTGTCGCTACTTTAATATCCGCTTCTGCAAAACCATGCGCGTCAGGCTGTTGCATCAACAAGCCACCTTCGACAGATACGGTATTCCACTGATCTTTTTTCTGCTGTTCGAATGAAATCGTCAACAAGCGGATATTTTTCTTTTTCGTTAATGTCTCAAGTGCCTCTTCCGTAAATGAAGGAGCAATAATGATTTCAAGGAAAATATCAGCAAGCTGTACTGCCGTTTCTTGGTCCACTTCTTTATTTAACGCGATGATTCCACCAAAAATAGATGTTGAATCTGCTTCATAGGCTTTTTTGAATGCGTCAGCAATCGTCTCGCCTGTACCTACACCACAAGGGTTCATATGCTTAACTGCAACTGCTGCAGGTTCAGTAAATTCCTTGATGATTTGGATTGCTGCGTTGGCATCTTGAATATTATTATAAGAAAGTTCTTTTCCATGAAGCTGTTGTGCATAGGCGATCGAGAAATCAGATCCAAGTGGGCGACTATAGAATGCCGCTTGCTGATGAGGATTTTCTCCATAACGCAATGGCTGCTTCAACTCGTATGTATACGTTACTTGTTCAGGGAATTGCTCGCCTGCAAGATCTGTTAAGTATCCTGAAATCAATGAATCATAAGCCGCTGTATGACGGAATACTTTAGCTGCCAAGCGACGGCGTGTTTCCAAAGTCGTCTTGCCATCTGCTTTTAGTTCATCAAGTACTGCTTCATAATCCGCTGCATCGACGATCACTGTTACGTATGCGTGGTTCTTTGCAGATGCGCGCAACATCGCAGGTCCACCAATATCGATATTTTCAATCGCATCTTCAGCTGATACATCTGGTTTTGAAATCGTTTCTTTGAATGGATATAAATTCACACATACTACATCAATTGGCTGGATGCCATGCTCTTCCATTTGTGCCTGATGTCCAGGATCATCTTGTTTCGCAAGTAGTCCACCGTGAATCATCGGGTTCAATGTTTTCACGCGTCCTTCCATGATTTCAGGGAATCCCGTTACTTCGTCTACTGCTGTTACGGCAACACCATTATCTTTTAAGTGCTTCATCGTACCACCAGTAGATAATAATTCATATCCTAATTGTTCGAGTTCTTTCGCAAATTCTAGTACACCACTTTTATCCGATACGCTCAACAATGCGCGTTTTTTCAAAGGAATTCCCTCCAGTTTATAAAAAAAGCCTGTCATCACAACAGGCTGATCATTTATTAAATACGTTCTGTAAAGTTGCTGTATATAATTCGTGTTCCACGGAATGGATAGCCAAAGCAGTCTGCTCGACATCCCCATCCACAACGTTAACTGCTCGCTGCGCTAAAATGGGACCTGTATCCATCCCTTCATCTACGAGGTGTACCGTGACGCCAGTTACTTTAACGCCGGCAGCAACCGCTTGTCCAATCGCATCTTTACCTGGAAACGAAGGCAATAATGACGGGTGGATATTGATGATGTGTTCAGGGTATGCTTCCAATAAAACAGGACCAATCAAGCGCATGTAACCCGCTAATATCAACCACTCTACTTGCGCTTCTTGCAATGCATCAAGTACCGCTTGCTCGTACGCCTGCTTCGTTTGAAAGTCTCGAGGACGAAATGCCGCAATAGAAATACCTGCTTCTTTTGCCCGTTCATTAACGAAAGCATCAGGTTTATCTGTCACCATCAAAACGATTTCAGCCGGAATACGCCCCGCTTTACAAGCTTCTGCCAAAGCGGCAAAGTTACTGCCACTCCCTGAAGCAAATATTGCGATCTTTACTTTCTTCATTATGACAATGTCCCGTCATGTTCACCGTTAAACGTTACGCCTTCTTGCTTCGTAACACGTCCGATTACATACGCCTCTTCGCCATGTGTTTTAGCGATGCCAATTGCTTTTTCAGCTTCTGCTTCAGGAAGTGCGACGACGAACCCGATACCCATGTTGAAGACACTATATAGATCACGATCCGTCAATTCACCTTTTTCTTTCAGCATCTGGAATACAGGAAGTACCGGCCAAGCACCCAAATCTACCTCTACTCCAAAACCTTCAGAGAACATACGAGGAAGGTTTTCAAAGAATCCGCCGCCCGTAATATGACCCATCGAGTGCACATCAAGCTGCTGGTGCATCTCAAGTACCGGCTTTGCATAGATCTTAGTCGGCTTTAACAATGCATCAGCTACTGTACCAAGACTTTCATAGCCTTCAATCGTACCATTAATATCTGCACCTAATTGTTCAAATACAATATGGCGCACTAAAGAGTAACCGTTCGAATGGATACCACTTGATGCGATTCCAACGAGTACGTCACCTTCTTGTACACGCTCGCCTGTAACCAACTTGCTCTTTTCACAAGCTCCTACTGCGAAGCCAGCCAAATCGTATTCATCTTCTTCATAGAGACCTGGCATTTCAGCCGTTTCCCCACCAATCAATGCCGCGCCGGATTGCACGCAGCCGTCCGCTACACCTTTAACAATTGCTTCTACTTTTTCTGGAACTGCCTTACCTAGTGCTACATAATCAAGGAAATACAAAGGCTCTGCACCTTGTGCGACGATATCATTCACACACATTGCAACACAGTCAATCCCAATCGTGTCATGACGGTCCGCCATGAAAGCCAATTTCAACTTTGTGCCAACACCGTCTGTACCAGAAATGAGTACCGGTTCTTTATATTCTAGCGCAGATAGATCGAACATTCCGCCGAACCCACCAAATGCACCCGCTACCCCTTTACGAGATGTTCGTGCTACGTGAGACTTCATGCGTTCAACTGACTCATAGCCAGCTTCAATATTAACTCCCGCTTTTTCATATGCCTTCGACATGGAAAGGCCTCCTATCGTACGATTTCTTTTTCATGCGGCATGGCCGTGTCCGAATAAATATCTGTTGGATATTCACCCGTGAAACAAGCTAAGCATTGTCCGCAATTTTTCATTTCAGATGATCGGCCATTGGCTTCTAGCATTCCTTCTATTGATAAGAATGATAGTGAATCTGCACCGATTTCATCACGCATTTCATCCAAAGTACGACCTGTTGCTATTAATTCTGAATCCGAACTAATATCTACTCCGTAATAACACGGAGCAATCAATGGGGGTGAAGCGATCACAACATGTATTTCTTTAGCACCCGCAGCACGAAGCATGGCGACTATACGTTTAGATGTGGTACCACGAACGATTGAATCATCGACCATTACCACTCGCTTGCCGCTAACCACTTGGTGTACAGGTGACAGCTTCATCTTTACGCCTTTTTCACGCAACGCTTGAGACGGCTGGATGAACGTTCTGCCAACATAGCGGTTTTTGATTAATCCCAACTCGTACGGAATACCGCTTTGTTCAGAGAATCCGATGGCAGCAGAAATACTGGAATCAGGAACTCCCGTGACGACATCTGCACTAATCTGTACTTCCCGAGCCAATTGCTTACCGCAACGTTTACGTGCAGCATGAATATTGATCCCATCAATATCCGAGTCAGGACGTGAGAAATAAACATATTCCATTGAACACATTGCATTATCTCCAGGTTCTGCAAACCGCTCAGATGTCAATCCGCTGTCATTAATGATCAGCAATTCACCAGGTTCAACGGAACGAACATGTTCCGCACCGATAATTTCAAAAGCACAAGTTTCCGAAGCGACTACCCACGCATCGCCTATTTTGCCAAGTGATAATGGGCGTATACCGTTCGGATCTTGGGCAACCATCATTCCTTCATCCGTCATCAAGACAAATGCGAATGCACCTTTTAGAATACTAAGGGCTTTTTTTACTCGATCCCGCTGATTCCGAGACCCACTGCTACGTTTGATCAAGTGCGCAAGAACTTCTGTGTCGGATGTACTTTGAAAGATACTTCCTTGACGCTCCAAATGTTCTTTCAAATCTGTTGCGTTGACTAGGTTACCGTTATGCGCTATAGCTAGACTTCCAGTTGTCGAACGGAAGACAAGCGGTTGAACATTCTCTATACCACGTCCGTTTTCTGTCGTATAACGGACTTGTCCAATCGCGCCACGTCCTACGAGTGAATTCAGTTTTTCTCCAGAGAATACTTCATTAACCAAACCTTCACCTTTGACCGCGTGTAGACCGTTATCGTCTTTTACGACGATACCGGCTCCTTCTTGTCCACGGTGCTGAAGAGCATGCAAAGCGTAATAGCTCAGCTGTGCTGCATCTTCATGTCCCCAAATACCAAATACGCCGCACTCTTCGTTTAAGCCTCTGAGCTCAGCAAGCATGAAATTGCCCCTTTCCAAGCAGTCTGGAATTCTTCAACCGTCCCTTCTACTAAGACAGTTCCCTCTGCGTCTTTGATGACAATTTCTTCGCCATCTGTCACGGTCCCGATTTTCACTGCATGCTGGACTTTCTCTTCAAACGCAGCTACTTGATCGGCTTGTACAGTCACTAAGAAACGTGATTGTGTCTCACTGAATAATGCAGTGATTGCTGAACCTTCCACTGTCACATCAGCACCCAACCCGTTTGAACCAAATGTTCCTTCACAAAGCGCTACAGCAAATCCACCTTCTGATAGATCATCAGCTGATTGAATTAGTCCCGCTTGAATCGCTTCAAGAAGTTGTTGCTGACGTGTAGCCTCTACATCTAAATCGATTGCTGGTGATTTACCAAAGATCTTTCCTTCGATCATTTGTTGCAATTCACTGCCACCGAATTCTGTTTCTGTTTGACCAATTACATAGATTGCATCTCCAGCTTGTTTGAAACCAGGAGTTGTTACTTGGCTCAAATCATGGACGATTCCTACCAAGCCAATTGTTGGAGTTGGATAGATCGGCACACCATTTACTTCATTGGAGAGAGATACGTTACCGCCAATAACTGGCGCATTCAGCTTACGACAAGCTTCTGAAATTCCATCTGCAGATTTTTCAAGTTGCCAGAATACTTCAGGCTTATCAGGGCTACCGAAGTTTAAGCAATCTGTCAGTGCGATTGGCTCTGCACCCGAACATACTAAGTTACGTGCAGCTTCAGCTACCGCAATTTTACCACCCGTTTCCGGATCCAAATAAATGAAACGTGAGTTACAATCTGCTGTCATCGCAATACCTTTGTTCGTTCCTCTAACACGGATCACACCTGCTGACGCTCCTGGCGCTAGTACTGTATTAGTTCTTGCACCTGTATCGAATTGGTTGTAAACCCACTCTTTTGAAGCAATCGTTGGACGTTGCAATAAGTCGAGTAATGTTTCTTTCAAGTTCGTTACTTGTGGTTCTGTATTTTCAATCGCCTGGTTTTCTCCAAACGATGCTGGTTCTTTTGATTCTTTCTGATAGCTAGGTGCATCTTCAGCCAGCAGGTCTGCTGAAACTTCAGCTGCGACTTCGCCTTTATGAAGTAGACGAAGCATTTTATCGTCTGTTACTTGACCTATTACTGCCGCAGTAATACCATACTTCGTGAATAGTGCAATAACTTCCTCTTCACGACCCTTTTTCACAACGATCAACATACGTTCTTGAGACTCAGACAACATCATTTCATACGCTGTCATATTCTCTTCGCGCTGTGGTACAAGATCCAAGTTTAATTCCACACCATAGCCTGCTTTTGAAGCCATTTCTGCTGCAGATGATGTCAAGCCTGCTGCACCCATATCTTGAATACCGATTAACGCATCGGACTTAACTAAATCCAAACAAGCTTCCATCAATAACTTTTCAATGAACGGATCGCCTGCCTGCATGACTGGTAGTTCTTGCTCTTCTTCAATAGATAATTCCGAAGAAGACATCGTTGCTCCATGAATACCGTCACGACCTGTAGTAGCACCTGCATATATCACGGTATTGCCTACACCAGCTGCTACGCCTTTTTGAATATCTTCATGATTTAGCAAGCCGACTGCCATCGCATTGACCAATGGACGTTTCGAATAGCACTGGTCGAACTGAACTTCTCCAGCCACCGTCGGAATTCCCATTGCGTTACCGTAACTCGCAATTCCTGCAACTGCTTCTTCAAACAGGAATCTATCACGCGGTTCTGTTAAATCACCGAAACGAAGTGAATTTACTAGTGCTACGGGACGTGCGCCCATAGAGAATACGTCACGAATGATTCCGCCTGCACCTGTTGCTGCACCAATGAAAGGCTCGATTGCTGATGGAGAGTTATGGGATTCCATTTTGAACACGGCAGCTTGATTATCACCAATGTCTACAATTCCAGCACCCTCACCTGGACCTTGTAGAACGCGCGCACCTTCAGTAGGAAATCTGCGTAATACAGACTTTGAGCTTTTATAAGAACAGTGCTCTGACCACATAGCAGAAAATAATCCTGTTTCTACATAGTTCGGCGTACGACCAAGTTTTTCTACCGCACGATCATATTCTGCATCCGTCATCCCCATTTGAAGGTATAGACGATTTTCTTTAATTTGCTCTGCTGTAGGTTCGTGATTAATTGACATGCTGTTCACCCCGATTGTTCATGATTGACTGGAATAAAGCTGTTCCATCTGTTCCACCGATGATTGCTTCTACTGCACGCTCTGGAAGTGGCATCATACCAAGAACATTACCTTTTTCATTTGTAATCCCTGCGATTGCCGCTGTACTGCCATCTGTATTTTCATTCGCATATGTGAAGACGATTTGATTATTGTTTTTCAGTTCATTCACTGTCTGCTCGTCTGCATAGTAATTGCCAAATTCACTAGCTACTGGCAATGTGAGCACTTGACCTTGTGTATAGTCTTTTGTGAAAGCTGTATTATTATTTTCTACCCGTACCGATTCTTGAGCTGAACGGAATTTCAAGCTCTTATTGCGTAAAAATCCACCTGGGAGGATGCCTGCTTCTACTAAGATATGAAAACCATTACCGACTCCAAGAACTAATTTACCAGATTCAGCAAATGCTTGAAGTTGCTTGCATGCAGGTGAACTTTTCGCCAATGCACCCGGACGTAAGTAGTTGCCGTATGAAGTGCCTGTTGGCAATAGAACTGCATCGAATTGATCGAGTTGGTCAGCTTCCGTATGCCAAACGTATTCAACATCTTGCTTTACCGATTCCTCAATGGCATGGTACATATCAAGATCACAAGTAAGACCTGGGAATACTAGAACGGCGAACTTCATTTGCTGGTAACCTCCCCGATTTCGAATCGATAATCTTCAATGACTTTATTGATCAATAGATCATTACACATTTCCTTCACGCGTGTCTCAATTGTCTCTTCTGAACCATCTAACTGCAATTCGATCAATTTACCGATTCGCGCGTTTTTCACTTCTTCATAACCCATTTTCTGAAGTGCTTCTGTTGTTGCGATTCCTTGTGGATCTACAACACTTTCACGTAGTGTTACATAAATAGTTACTTTCGTCATTGTCGGTTCCTCCCAAAGTGGAAATCATAGTTTGTATTAGTTAGTTTCTTGCCAGATACCGGACTGTTCAATTTCTTGCAATGTTTTTTCAAGATCATCCGTCATAATCGTAACATGACCCATTTTACGTTTTTCTTTCACTTCTGCTTTACCGTATAAATGAATTGACCAATCAGGATAATCTGCAATACGTTCTTGAAGTGGTGCTACATGTTCTCCCAATACATTCACCATGATGGATGGTGCCCATAACTTCGGCTCACGTAATGGCCACCCACAGACTGCACGAATATGCTGATGAAATTGCGAAATATTGCATGCCTCTATTGAGTAGTGACCCGAGTTATGTGGTCGCGGTGCCAATTCATTGATAATAATCTTACCGTCAGGCAACACGAACATTTCAACTGCTAGCGTGCCTACTAACTTTAAATGGCCAGCAATTTTTTTTGCTGCTTCTTCTGCCGACTCCAGGACTGCTTGGTCAACTCGTGCAGGCACAATCGATTCGTGCAAAATGTGATGCTTATGAATATTCTCTGCAATTGGTAAACAATATGTCTCACCAGCTGGGTTTCGTTGAATAATAACGGAAATTTCTTTTTCGAACGGAACGAATGCTTCCGCTATACAAGAAGAGTGGGTAAATAAATCCTTAGCACTCTCTATCTGCTCTTTCGATTCAAGCTTGATCTGACCTTTACCATCATAGCCGCCAAAAGCCGTTTTTACGATACAAGGAAAACCAACATCGTCAATTTTCTGTACTAATTCATCATACGTTTCGGCAGTTATATAGGTTGCAACCGGTACGCCAGCTGACTGAATTTCAGCTTTTTCATTAATTCGGTTTTGCGTAATGCGAACTAATTCAGCGCCTTGTGGAACATACGCTTTCTCAGTTAGCCGTTTCAATCCTTCATAATCAATATTTTCAAATTCAAATGTAATGACATCACTGACTTTGCTTAATTCGTTCAGTGCTTCTTCATCATTATACGGAGCGACAATTTCAACATCGGCTAACTGTCCACACGGAGAATTCTCTGTTGGATCTAGTACCGCAATCTTGAATCCTGCTTCTTTTGCTGCAAGTCCCATCATCCGTCCTAGTTGTCCACCACCAATAATGCCGATCGTCTGTCCAGGTTGAATCATTTTCAATTTAATTCACCACTGCTTTCCAGCGAAATTTTCTTCATTTCATCGCGCCTTTGCTGTAGCTTATTACGTAATTCTTCATCTTGTACACAAAGTATTTGAGCCGCTAGAAGGCCCGCATTTGTAGCGCCTGCTTTGCCAATCGACACAGTTGCTACCGGAACGCCACCAGGCATTTGAACGATGGATAATAATGAGTCCATTCCATTCAAGGCTTTAGATTGCACAGGCACACCAATAACAGGAACTAGCGTTTTTGCCGCAACCATTCCTGGTAGATGGGCAGCTCCGCCTGCTCCTGCAATAATAGCGTGTAATCCTTTTTTCTCTGCTTGTTCTGCATAGTCAAACATGAAATCCGGCGTACGGTGGGCTGACACTACTTTCTTTTCATAAGGAACTCCTAGTTCATCTAAAATGTCGCATGCATGCTTCATTGTTTCCCAGTCGCTCTTACTGCCCATAATGACACCAATCTTCGGTTCCAAATCTAATCCGCTCCTTCATGCCCAACATGATTTAATAAAAATAAAAAGGTCCTTGAAAACTCCACTTTTCACATGCACAAAAAGCAGAACTTTCAAGGACCCTTACTAAACGGATATAAAACCATCTAACTCAGCCATCATCCGTGATATCCAAGAAAAATTGCTTTCCCACATAGTGTAGACATTTACGGTGTCTTGGTAGAAACGCCACAGCCAATTCTGCAGCATATACGGGGAACTCATTTACTCTTATTATATTATCAACTATTACATAATCCGTCAACTTAAAACCGAACATTATATTATATATCTTTTAAAATCATTCGCCTTTAAGTTGACATATGAATGTATACAAGACAGTTCCCTTTCAACTGACAGTTATTAGCTGTTTTTGATGCCCTGAAACTGCGTTTGTTGTCTGATGGGGATATACTCTTCCCCCACTTGTTTAAACAAAGGTTTCTCTCTTCGAGCAACAACTGTATAGCCTAAGTTTTTAATTCTGTCCAGACATTCTTCGAGTGTCTCATCTTCTTCTCTATCAAACCACATCTTCTGTTTACTCATTTAAATAATTTGCCTCGTTTCACATTCTTTACCCAGAAGCCGCCGTGTATCGATTTAGGTTCATAAGATATAATAAATGCTTTCGGATCAATCTCCGTTATGGTCTTATATAGTTTCAGTTCATATTTTCGTGGAGTCAAAATCTGCATAGTCGAACGAGCTCCACTTAAACCATTTGCTGAAGAATCCGTTACACCATAACCGAGTCTTCTTAACTCCGCAGGCATTTCTTTATTAACATCTGCTGTTATCACATTGACTGTAATATAACCGAGTGCTAATCTTTCTTCAATTTTGGAACCGATAATAACTCCTATACCATACCCCAGAGCATACGCAATTAAGTTTTGTATTTGCCCCAGATTATCCAACACCAAACCAAGCCCAATTACATACACTACTGTTTCTATCATACTCACACCAGCAGCTATATAACGATAACCTTTCAAAGTCAGGATAATTCGCATTGTCATGAAAGTTACATATACAATATTTATCGCGAAGATAATTAACACCATTACCATTGCATCACTCCCCCTTACAAGTAGAGTAATCGTATCGCGCCTAACCTTATAATTCAAGGAAAGTCTTTTGAAATGTGGTTTATATTGGATAAGAATATTAGGTTTACTTTATTGATAGGAGTTGGAAGAGAATTTTTAAGGTGGGGATTGAATAGATGGTGGTGTTTTTTGTAACTTAGTTGTTGGGATGATGGATGGGGAAGAGCACTTGGAGGGGGTCTATGAGCGGATTGCGCGCGGGATAGAGCACTTAACTGGAGTCTATGAGCGGATAACGGGTGCGATAGAGCATTTAGCTGGAGTCTATGAGCGGATAACGGGTGGGATAGAGCACTTGGTTGGAGTCTATGAGCGGATAACGGGTGCGATAGAGCACTTAGCTGGAGTCTATGAGCGGATAACGGGTGCGATAGAGCACTTAGCTGGATACTATGAGCACAACACACGATACAATAGATCTCCATCCGATTTTAGCAAGCAAAATAACGGATTCTTATTCGGTTGCACTATATACATTACATAATACACCGTTTTTAAAACACAAAAAAGCCACTCCCCATAAGGAATGGCTTCGTGCCTAGCAACGTCCTACTCTCACAGGGGGAAACCCCCAACTACCATCGGCGCTGAAGAGCTTAACTTCCGTGTTCGGTATGGGAACGGGTGTGACCTCTTCGCCATCGTTACTAGACTCTTTGAGTAAAGCTTGTTCACTCAAAACTGAATAAAAGACATTGTCGTAGTTCAAGTAACTACTTTTTAAAATAGGTTAAGTCCTCGATCGATTAGTATCTGTCAGCTACATACGTCGCCGTACTTACACCCCAGACCTATCCACCTCATCATCTTTGAGGGATCTTACTTACTTGCGTAATGGGAAATCTCATCTTGAAGGGGGCTTCATGCTTAGATGCTTTCAGCATTTATCCCGTCCATACATAGCTACCCAGCGATGCCTTTGGCAAGACAACTGGTACACCAGCGGTATGTCCATCCCGGTCCTCTCGTACTAAGGACAGCTCTCCTCAAATTTCCTGCGCCCGCGACGGATAGGGACCGAACTGTCTCACGACGTTCTGAACCCAGCTCGCGTGCCGCTTTAATGGGCGAACAGCCCAACCCTTGGGACCGACTACAGCCCCAGGATGCGACGAGCCGACATCGAGGTGCCAAACCTCCCCGTCGATGTGGACTCTTGGGGGAGATAAGCCTGTTATCCCCGGGGTAGCTTTTATCCGTTGAGCGATGGCCCTTCCATGCGGAACCACCGGATCACTAAGTCCGTCTTTCGACCCTGCTCGACTTGTAGGTCTCGCAGTCAAGCTCCCTTATGCCTTTGCACTCTACGAATGATGTCCAACCATTCTGAGGGAACCTTTGAGCGCCTCCGTTACTCTTTAGGAGGCGACCGCCCCAGTCAAACTGCCCACCTGACACTGTCTCCTGCCCGGATCACGGGCAAGGGTTAGAAGTCCAATACAGCCAGGGTAGTATCCCACCAATGCCTCCTCCGAAGCTAGCGCTCCGGAATCCTAGGCTCCTACCTATCCTGTACAGGCTGCACCGGAATTCAATATCAGGCTACAGTAAAGCTCCACGGGGTCTTTCCGTCCTGTCGCGGGTAATGCGCATCTTCACGCATATTATAATTTCACCGAGTCTCTCGTTGAGACAGTGCCCAGATCGTTACGCCTTTCGTGCGGGTCGGAACTTACCCGACAAGGAATTTCGCTACCTTAGGACCGTTATAGTTACGGCCGCCGTTTACTGGGGCTTCAATTCAGAGCTTCGCTTGCGCTAACCCCTCCTCTTAACCTTCCAGCACCGGGCAGGCGTCAGCCCCTATACGTCATCTTACGATTTTGCAGAGACCTGTGTTTTTGCTAAACAGTCGCCTGGGCCTATTCACTGCGGCTCTCTCGGGCTATTCACCCTACCAGAGCACCCCTTCTCCCGAAGTTACGGGGTCATTTTGCCGAGTTCCTTAACGAGAGTTCTCTCGATCACCTTAGGATTCTCTC